>JAQBXX010000002.1 GCA_027624315.1 Pseudomonadota bacterium | reverse complement strand
CGTTCGCTCTTCAATACTCAACTGCTGGTAGATTTTCCCCATGCAACATTGTCTCCTGAAAATGTTGCACTTGGTATTTGAGCGCGCCCAGAGATTCCCTGCAATGGCCGTGACGCCGCGCGGATCATTGCGCACCAGCACGATATCGGCGGTACCGATCAGTCACCTTGCTTCAGGTGCGCGTCCTTGGGCTGCGGCGCTGCGTGGCAGAAGCCCTGCGGTTCGACGCCCAGGGCCGCGTTGAACTTGCTCGACAGGTTCTGAAACGCGACGAGCGCGGTGAGTTCGATGATGGCGTCGTCGTCGAAGTGACGCCGCAGCCGCGCGAGGTGTCCGGCCGTTACCTGGCGCTCCGTATAGGTAACCGCCTCGGCATAGGCGAGCGCCGCCTTCTCGCGCTCGCTGAACAGCGCGCTCTCCTCGAAGCGTTCGAGCGCGGCGAGCCGTTCGAGGTCGCCGCCGCGCTTGAGCACCAGGGCCGAGTTGATGTCCACGCAGAAGCGGCACCAATTGATCTGCGACACCCGCACCGTGACGAGCGAGCGCAACACCGGCTCGATCGGTGAAGCGCGCCGGTCGAGCGCGCCGTAGAGTGTGGCTACGCCGAGAAATACCCGTGGGCTGCGGCCCCACAGGCGCGCGGGCTCGAGCACGGCGCCGTACTTGCGTCGCTGATTCCAGAAGAACAGCCGCACGTACCAGGGGAAATGATGTTTTGTGCAGGCGTGGTGATGAAGGGCATGGCTGTACCTCTCAAGGCTCGCGATGGCGCAGCCGCGCAAGATGCGGGATGAATGCCGGAGTGCGCGTGGCGTAACGTGCGTATGCCTCCCCGAACCCGGCGCCGATTTCGCGCTCCTCGTTCCGCGCCAGACGCACATACATGTACGCCAGCACCGGGAACATGGCGAGCGTCAGAACCGTCGGCCACTGCAACAGAAAACCAAACATGATAAGCACAAAGGCCGCGTATTGCGGATGGCGGATGTACGCATACGGCCCGGAAGTGGCGAGCGCGTGCGCGCGTTGCGCTGCATAGAGCACCTTCCACGCCGCGGCCAGCAGCCAGAAGCCGCCGCCGATGAAGGCAAAGCTCAAAAGATGAAACGGCCCGAAGTGCGGATTCGCGCGCCAGCCAAACAGAATTTCCAATAGATGCCCGGCGTCATGAGAGAGAAAGTCCACGCCCGGATAACGGCTTTGCAGCCAGCCGGAGAGCAGGTAGATGGTCAGCGGAAAACCGTACATCTCGGTAAACAGCGCCACAATGAAAGCGGAAAAGGCGCCGAAGGAGCGCCAGTCGCGAGCCGTCCCGGGTTTGGTAAAGCTGAAGGCGAAGATGATGAAGACCAGGGAGTTGATAATGACCAGCGACCAAAGGCCGTAAGCCGGTATGTCGCTCATGGTTTGTCTCCGCCGGAATGGTGGTGGCCGCCCCCGCCGTGCATGAAGAGGTGCATCAATGGGCAAACCAGCAGCAGCAGGAGCAGCGGCAGCGCGCCCAGTACGTGCGCCTGATGCTCGGTGATTAGAAAAAACGCCGCAATCGCCAGGAACCCGATGAATGCCGCGCCGGTGCGGGTTTTCCACCATGGCGGCGGTGGCGTTGAATGGTTCGATTCAGACTCGCGCATATCAGACCTCCGAGAGCTTCACGCGCTTGAGCAGCGCCGAGTTGACAATCACCGAGAGCGAGGAGAGGGCCATGGCCGCTGCGGCGATGATGGGGTTTAGAAATCCGAGCGCCGCCACCGGGATGCTTACCGTGTTGTAGATAAACGCCCAGAACAAATTCTGTTTGATCTTGCGCAGCGTCGCGCGCGACAGACGTATGCTTGCCCCCACGTCGCGCACGTCGTTTCTCACCAGGATGATGCCGCCGGTCTCTTTGGCCACGTCGGAGCCGGAGCCGATGGCGATGCCGACGTCCGCAGTGGCGAGCGCGGGCGCGTCGTTCACACCGTCGCCCACCATCGCCACCACCTTGCCCTGGGCTTGCAGGTCGCGGATCATCTGGGCCTTGTCGCCGGGCAGCACTTCGGCGATGACGTGCGCGATGCCGAGTTCGCGCGCAATGGCGTTGGCGGTGCGCGGGTTGTCGCCGGTAAGCATGATTACCTCGATGCCTTCCTGTGCCAGACTTTGCACCGCCTCGCGCGCTTCGGGTTTGAGTGTGTCCGCTACCGCGATCACGCCCAGCAACATGCCGTCATACGCCAGCAGCATGGCGGTTTTGCCTTGCGCCTCGAGCCGGGTCATGATGTCTTCGGCCTGATTGATCGTAATGCCTTCCTGCTGCAGCAAGCGCCGATTGCCGAGCAGCGCGGGCTTGCCCTCCAGCATGGCGCGCGCGCCATGTCCCGCAATCGCCGTGAAATCACTGACCTTGGGCAGAGCGAGATTGCGGTGCTTCCCGGCACGTACGATGGCGGCGCCGAGCGGATGTTCCGATCCCTGTTCCACGGCGGCGGCAAGCCGCAACAGCTCCTCTTCGGAGTGGTGCGCGATGGGGACAATATCCGTGACGTTGGGCTCGCCGCGCGTAAGCGTGCCGGTCTTGTCGAACACCACCGTGGTGAGCTGCCGTGCGCGCTCCAGTACTTCAGCGCCGCGTATCAAGATGCCCGCTTCCGCGCCCTTGCCCACGCCCACCATGAGAGCGGCGGGTGTGGCGATGCCGAGCGCGCACGGGCATGAGATGATCAGCACCGCGATGAAGGCCATCAGGCCCTGCGGGAAGTTGCCCATCAGCCACCAGCCCGCGAAAGCGGCAAACGCGACCAGCACCACGGCGGGGACAAAATAACCGGTCACCTGATCGGCGATGCGCTGGATGGGTGCGCTGGAGGTCTGCGCCTCTTCGACCAATTTAATAATCTGTGCCAGCGCGGTCTCCGCGCCGACACGCGTGGTCTTGAAGCGCAACAGGCCCGCTTGATTGAGCGTGCCGCCGATGACTTTCGCGCCGGGACTTTTTTCCACCGGCATCGCCTCGCCGGTGAGCATCGCCTCATTCACGCTGGATGAGCCTTCCAGCACCACGCCATCGGCGGGAATCTTCTCGCCGGGGCGCACCACGACGATTTCATCCACCATCACACTTTCCGCCGGCACCTCCATCTCCTGGCCGTCGCGGATCACACGTGCGGTCGCGGGCCTGAGATCCATGAGCTTGCGCACCGCCGCAGAGGAGCGTTTCTTGATAATCTCTTCCATGTATTTTCCGAGCAATACGAAGGCGATGATGACCGCCGACACTTCAAAGTACGATTGCCGCTCATCCACCGCCACCGGCAGCACCGAGGGGGAAAACACCACCGCCACGCTGTAAAAATAAGCCACCGATGTGCCGAGCGCGATCAGGAAATCCATATTGATGGAGAGCGTCTTGATGGACTGCCAGGCGCCCTTGTAGAAGCCCCAGCCGCCGATGAACTGCACCGGCGTGACCAGGATCATTATCCACACCCCCCAGGTGAACCACGGCAACCAGTCGAACGGCACCCAGGTTAAAGTCATCGCGCCGCCGGCGAGCCCAAGGAATACTGCGGCACGCATGATGGCGAGCACCAGCACCCCGGTGAGGGCGATGGCCACGCGCGTGCGCATGGACTTGAGTTCCTGTTCGGGCGAGTCGAAGGTGAGCTTGCAGCCGGTGCTGCAGAAATAATAAGTGCGCCCGGCCTGTTCGGAGGTGAGCGCGCCCGCTTTGTCTATCACCATGCCGCAGATCGGGTCTTTGGCCTTGCCCGCAAGAACGGGGCCGGCGGCGTGCATATGGGGCTTCGCGCCACCCTGAATGAATTTGGCAGGCGCGGCCTCGAACTCGTGCAGGCAACGCGTCGAGCAAAAGTAATAGCTTTGGCCCAGATAAACGAAACGGCCCGCCGCCGTTTTTTCATCTACTGTCATGCCGCACACCGGATCAATTGCCATGACGTTACCTCAGCGCAGTCTTTTGCTCCAGAATCCCCACGCGAATCCGTAGAGCGCGCCGAGCACAAAACCGGCGGCGGTGAACAGCACGAATCCGGTCAGGTAAGCGAGAGGACTGCCGGTGATCGGCCACGGGCTGGCCGACGTAATTCCGGCCAGCAGCCCGAAGGGCGGAAACAGCGCATCGAAAATGGCGCACAGGATATACGCCACACCCAGAGTCGTAGCCAGCGAAAACGCATGCACCTTCCAGAAGTCAGTCATGATACACCTCCTTAAACATTATTGGTTCCGCAAACGGTGCAGCTACCTGCCCGGCCGCATGGCCTCCTGATGCTCCATCATCTCCATGCGTTTTTCCATGCCATTGCCGCCCATCATACCCCCACCCATCATCCCTCCGCCTTCTTCACAGCCCGGCTCACTGTTGCGTAGCTTACCCCAAAATGCATACAGCGTTTTCTTGTTGACAACCCAATTCGTTGAGGGTAAGGTTTGTTCATCGCCGATTTGTACCAGCTTGCGGGGCGATTCATAAATACTAGCTAAAGCGGAGAAAAACCCGTTTTGGCGCGCTCGCTGAATCGGGTTTTTTATTTTGGCCGGTATTTTTCGAAGCATCGAGACAGAATGTTCCACTGCACCAATTAGGTGAAAACGGAACGGGGGGATTTGATCCCGATTGCGGCCCCCGCCACCAGGCAAAGCCGCTAAACCGGAGATTTATCATGGCTTCAGCTTTTATCCGCCACCCACCCGGACTCGGCGTTCCCACTCTTGAAGTATCTAGTGGCGCAACGGTGAACTATCCTCACCTTGTCATGCGTATCGCCAACATCGCCCAGCGCTCCACAATCGCTGTCGGCTATGGCTCGCCAGAAGCAAACATGGGCGACGACATGCATCACTTTGTACAACATCCGACACCCTTTGACGACGATGGCACGTTGAGCATTGCCTGCCGGGTGCTTCTGATCGCAGCCTTGCAGGAAGATATCGGGAGATCAAAGTCTCAAGTGCAAAAGTGTCTAGTTTGGAGTCCGTCATCTTGCAGCTACGTCGAAGTCGATGGCTCTACCTGCGAAGTTACCGATGGTCCGGCTATGAAAGTTGGCGCTGCATTCGATGCCGCGCGGCAAGCAGTGATTCGCGGCAAATACCCGCAAATTCATGTTAAGGAGAACTCCGGTATTACCAGTGCGAATTGCCCGGTCCACGCCACAAAAGAAGATATTGTCGCGCAGGCTATAGGTATTGTAATGAACTCGGGGAACAGAGTACGTATTGCCTGGTCTGAATCCGAAACCATTTATGCTGAATTGACCGATAAGTTAGGCGCGAAATCAGAGCCGATTAGACCGTGTGTTGTTTGGTCAGAATGTGCAGGTTTCGATGACAATTCTGGGCAAACCCTTTGCGACACCAAGTTGAACATGGAATCCCCGCACATGGTTATTTCACTGGGGCACGGGGGGGTGACGCATCTGTTGTTTTATCCAGATACTTTGACAAAGGAAGAGCTGATTGCAAAGGGTGCGGAACTTATGCATTTGCGTCCTGAGGCTCGGGTATGTGTCGTTTTCTCTTCAACTGAATCCATCTGGCCCAGCCCGCCACAACTCGATGTCGTGTGGTAGGTGATGGCATAAACCATGGAGGATTCTATGTTGACGCATTCTGAAATTCCAGCCGAAAAGATCAAGGCGTACCGAAATACCGACTATCGCCTCGCGGAATAAAGGGGACGCTACCCTTTTTTATTACCCGCGATTATGATAAATTCTGCCCATGCCCCGTCTTGCCCGAACCGTCTGCGCCCAAGTGCCCCATCACATCACCCAGCGGGGCAATCGCCGCGAGGACGTCTTTTTTACGGATGAAGATCGCCAAGCCTATCTGGATTGGCTGAAGGAGTACGCCGAGAAGTACAAGGTAGATATACTGGCGTATTGCCTGATGACCAACCACCTACACCTGATTGCCGTACCGGCGACCGAGGAGGGCCTGCAACAAGTGCTTAAACCCTTACACATGCGCTATGCCCAACGGTTCAACCGCACCCACGGATGGAAAGGGCATGTCTGGCAAGGACGGTATTTCTCCTCGGCCCTGGATGACGCGTACCTCTGGGCGGCGATACGCTACGTGGAGCGCAATCCGGTACGTGCAAAGAGGGTACGGAAAGCGGAAAATTACCGTTGGTCCAGCGCGGGCGGACACTGCGGATTGAGACAAGACGCATTACTGACAAAAAAGCCGTATTGGTACAGGCAGTTTGAAGGCATCGGCGACTGGTCGGCCTGGCTGGCCGAGGGCGATGAGGCGGAGAAGCTTGGAGTACTGCGGCGCAACATAGAAAAAGGTCTACCCTGTGGCTCAGACAAGTTCATCCACAAGCTTGAGAAGATCACGGGAAGAGCGTTGCAGTACCGTCCACGTGGGCGGCCGAGGAAGGATTCTGATGAATAGATTGAAAAATAAGGGTAGCGTCCCCTTTATCAGGGTAGCGTCCCCTTTATCCCTCCTTTATCCCTCTCGAATGCGAAAGCCAACCATTTGGCGCATTACGGCTTTCGCTGATGCGCCCTACGCCTACAAACCCAGCTTCTTTTCCAGATAGTGAATTGACGTGCCGCCCTGCTGGAAGGCGGCGTCGGCGATGATGTCGCGGTGCAGAGGGATGTTGGTTTTGATGCCGTCGACGATGGTCTCGACGAGTGCGGTGCTCATGCGCGCGAATGCTGCGGCGCGCGTTTCGCCGTGCACGATCAGTTTGCCGATCAGTGAGTCGTAATTCGGCGGTACGGTGTAGCCGTTGTAGATGTGTGAATCCATGCGCACGCCCGGCCCGCCGGGGGCGTGGAATTGGGTGATGGTGCCGGGCGAGGGTGTGAACTTCACCGGGTCTTCGGCGTTGATGCGGCATTCGATGGCGTGCCCGCGCCAGGTGACTTCCTTCTGGCGGTGCGACAGGCGTTCGCCCGCCGCGATGCGCAACTGCTCCTTGACGATATCGATGCCGGTGACCATCTCGGTGACGGTATGTTCGACCTGCACGCGCGTGTTCATTTCAATGAAATAAAATCTGCCGTTTTCATATAAAAATTCAAATGTGCCGGCGCTGCGGTATTTGATGTCGCGGCACGCTTCGGCGCAGCGCTCGCCCATGCTGTTGCGCAGTTTCTCCGGGATGCCCGGCGCGGGTGCTTCTTCGATGACTTTCTGATGGCGGCGCTGCATGGAGCAGTCGCGCTCGCCGAGGTGAATCGCGTTGCCGTGGGTGTCGGCGAGCACTTGGAATTCGATGTGGCGCGGGTGCTCGAGGAATTTTTCCATGTAGACGGTATCGTTGCCGAACGCGGCGAGTGCCTCGGACTTGGTGAGCACGATGGCATTGAGCAGGGTGGCGTCGGTGTGCACCACGCGCATGCCGCGTCCGCCGCCGCCGCCCGCGGCCTTGATGATGACCGGGTAGCCGATCTTGCGCGCGGTGGCGAAGTTTTCCTTGGCGTTGTCGCCGAGCGGGCCGTCGGAGCCAGGCACGCATGGCACGCCCGCCTTTTTCATGGTGGTGATGGCGGAGATTTTGTCGCCCATGAGGCGGATGGTCTCGGCGCGCGGGCCGATGAAGATGAAGCCGCTCTGCTCCACGCGCTCGGCGAAGTCGGCATTTTCCGACAGAAAGCCGTAGCCGGGATGAATGGCGACCGCGTCGGTGACCTCGGCGGCGCTGATCACCGCCGGGATGTTGAGATAGCTCTGCGCCGACGGCGCCGGCCCGATGCACACCGACTCATCCGCCAGCAGCACGTGTTTTAAATTGCGATCCACCGTGGAATGCACCGCCACGGTCTTGATGCCGAGCTCGCGGCAGGCACGCAGGATACGCAGCGCGATTTCACCGCGGTTGGCGATGACGACCTTTTCAAGCATGGGGGATGGCCGTGCGGGAGAGGAATAAAATAGTGGTCAGGCTCATTCGATGACATACAGCGGCTGGCCGTATTCGACGGGCTGGCCGTTTTCCACCAGCATCGTTTTCACGACACCGGCCTTGTCGCTCTCGATCTGATTCATGATCTTCATCGCCTCGATCACGCACAGGGTGTCGCCCACGTTGACAGTCTGGCCGAGCACCACAAATGGCGGGGTGCCGGGCGCTGCGAACTGATAGAAGGTGCCGACCATGGGGGCGTTCACGGTGTGGCCGGCGGGCTCGGCAGGTAAGGCGGCCTCGACGGGTGCAGCAGGCACACCGTTGGTGGGCGGCGTATGCACGGTGTGCATCGCTACCTGCGGAGCGCCCTGCCCGTGACGGCTGATGCGTACCGATTCCTCGCCTTCCTTGATTTCGATCTCGGCGATGCCGGACTCTTCCAGTAACTCGATCAGCTTTTTAACCTTGCGGATGTCCATAGGGGTGTTCCCGGTTTAGGTAGTAGCGGTAGACAGGCGCTGCACGGCCGCTTGTAGCGCAAGTTCATATCCCAGTGCGCCGAGCCCGCTGATGACGCCTACTGCGATGTCGGAGAAATACGAGGCCTGGCGGAATTCCTCGCGTGCGTGGACGTTGGATAAATGCACTTCTATAAACGGGATGGCTACCCCGGCCAAGGCATCGCGCAGCGCGACGCTGGTGTGGGTGAAGGCGGCGGGGTTGATGATGATGAAGTCCACCCCCTCGGTCTGGGCGGCATGGATGCGGTCGACCAAGGCGTGCTCGGCATTGCTCTGAAAGTGTAGCAGGGCGTGGCCGGCCGCCTGCGCCAGACTCTCCAGCCGTGCATTGATGGCGGCTAGCCCGGTGTGGCCGTAATATTCAGGTTCACGGCTGCCCAACAGGTTAAGATTGGGGCCGTGTAGCACCAAGAGTTTTGCCATACTTTAAGAGCTTTCCCGAACACGAAAGACCGGATCATTGTGCCTAGACTAGCCCGGTTTGTCTAGCAGGAATAAGTCTAATTTGGCGGAGTTCGCCACAATTAGAAGAAAATCAGAGGGCAGAGGGGATTGTCAGCGCCTGACGGACGTGGGAGAGGAATTTCCCGGCGTTGAGCGCGCCAATCAGACGATACTCTTTGCGCTCTTGTCCGTCGAGGCCATAAAAGAGCATGGTCGGTGGCCCAAACACGCCCAGGGTTTTTTGCAGGGTGCGGTCAGTCGCGTCATCGGCAGTCACATCGGCGCGCAGTAATACCGCCACGGACAACGCTTGTTGTACGGCGGGGTCGGAGAAGGTGAATTGCTCCATCTCCTTGCACGCCACGCACCAGTCCGCATAGAAATCGAGCATTACCGGTCTGCCTTGCGCGCGTGCCTGGTTAAGCTCCTGTTCAAGCTGTGCCAGGCCCTTCACCGGTCTGAACGGCAAGGCCGCAACAGCGGCGGTTGCCGCCGCCGCAGGATTTGCGCCTGCTGCGGAGAAATTTTGCAGCGGTTGGAGCACGTCCCGGCCGCCGCTCGCCGCGCCGATGGCCAGCAGGCTGCCGTAAATCAGCATCACGAGTCCCACACCCTTCCACAGCTTGCGCCAGCCGCTGGCTTCTGGCTGGAGGCGCTCCAGCGCGCCCATGTACACGGCGCAGATGATCAGCAGCAGTGCCCACAGCGCGAGCGTGACGGCGGCGGGCAGAATGCGCGACAACATCCACACGGCGAGCGCGAGCAGCAATACGCCGAACACGGCGCTCACGGTGTTCATCCAGCCGCCCGCCAGCGGCAGCCATTTACCGAGCGAGGTGCCGACGATGAGCAGCGGCACGCCCATGCCGAGGCTGAGCGCAAACAACGCGGCGCCGCCGAGCACGGCATCGCCACTCTGGCCGATGACAATCAACGCCGCCGCGAGCGGCGCCGCCATGCAAGGTCCGACGATGAGCGCGGAAAGCAGCCCCATGAGGGCGACACCCGGCAGGCTGCCGGCCTGCTGGCGGTTGCTTAAATGCGTGAGGCGGCTTTGCAGGGCGGTCGGCATTTGCAGTTTGTAAAAACCGAACATGGAAAATGCCAGCAGTACAAACACGGCGCTGAACGCACCGAGTACCCATGGATTTTGAAACGTAGCTTGCAGGTTGCTGCCAAACATCCCCGCGATCACGCCAGCGACGGTGTAGGTGACGGCCATCGCGAGCACATAAACGAGCGACAGCACAAAGGCGCGGCGCGTGTTTCGCATAGCGTGCTGACCGACGATGATGCTGGAGAGTATCGGCACCATCGGAAACACGCAGGGCGTAAACGCCAGCAACAGACCGAGACCGAAGAAGGTCGCCAATGCCGCCCAGGTGTGGCCGCCCGCCAGCAGGCGCGCAAGCTGGTCTTGCTCAGGCAGTGTTGTGGTGCTGGATGCAGTGTTTACTGCGGCCGGTAACTGCAACGTAACAGTTTTGCTGATGGGCGGATAGCAAAAACCCGCTTCGGCACAGCCCTGATAGGTGGCATGCAGGTTAATGGTGGCAGGCACAGTGCTGTTGCGCGCCAACGGCAGGGTGATCGCGACCGCGCTGTGGTAGACCTCGACCTTGCCGAAGTTTTCGTCCTGTTTGGTTTCGCTGGGCGGGAATTGCGCCGCGCCGAGACTTACGTCCGGGCTGTTGACGAGATCGAAGCGGAATTTATCGCGGTACATGTAGTAGCCGTCGGCGATGCGCCAGCGTGCAACCACGGTGTTGCCGTCCGCCACCTCGGCGGAAAACTCATAGGCCTCGTCGGCTTCGAGAAAAGTCTGTTCGGAGTTGCTGCGGGGCAGGCCCAGCTTTGAACTGAGATTATCGAAAAAGCCGGTGACGGAATTAGTGGAGGAAGTTGTCGCGGCGGGAGCAGTGGTAGTAATACCAGCGCCCAACAGAGTGAGACAAAACAGCAACGTTAATGTGAAAGGCTTCATGTTATTCATCCTCGCCGCGTCGTCCGACCCAGGCGAGATAGGCAGGCAGGCCGGTGTTGATAGGGACAGCGATGATCTCGGGAAGTTCATACGGATGCAGCGCGCGCACGGTGGTTTCCAGTGGCGCGTAATCGTCTGCGCGTGATTTGATAATGAGCAATACTTCCTCTGCGTTTTCGCGCGCACCCTTCCAGCGATACACCGAGTGCAGTCCCGGCACGATGTTTACGCACGCTGCGAGTTTATTATCCACCAGCGCGTTGGCGATATTCAGAGCCGTGTCCTGATCCGGACACGTACACAGCACCATGTGGCACGCGCCCTCCATGCGTGTCAGCGTGCCGCCTGCTGATCGAGCCAGGCAGAGATGCGCTTGACCAGATCGTCGTCGAGGCGCGTGAAGGCGTGATCGGCATGCTCGATCTTGGTCTGTGTGTAATTCGTGTTGCCTGCTTTCTTGGCCGCCGCCGTACGCTGGGGCGCGGCGTTTACGACGGTGGCGCGATCCAGGCCGCCGTAAAGGTCAAGCACCGGTACGCGTATCCGCGCAAGCATCGTAGGGGCGTTCAGGCGCGGATCGAGTTTGTAGAGTTCGCTCCTGGCCACGGGGGTGTCCAGTGCCAGCCCGATAAAGCCCTGCACGCCACCGTTTTTTGCGCGGGCGACATAGGCGCTGCCCATGCTTGCGCCCATGCCATGGCCGATCAGCACGATACGGTTGATGCCCTGGGCGAGCAGGAATTTTATGCCAGCGCTGATGCGCGCAGGCGCCTCATTCAGGGCGAGTCCGTAGCCGGTGAGCGGTGCGCCGCGCGGCAGGATGGGCATTTGCAGCGAGAGCGTCGCGTAGCCGTGCGCTGGCAGGCCGCGACGCAGCGGAGAGATCACGTCGGGCCAGTCCGGGTGCTGTCCTTCGTCGTGCATCAGGATGACGCCGGCCTTGGCCGCGCCGTCGGCTGCGGTGTAGATGCTTAAAAATTTACCATCGGTAGATCCTCCCGGCGTTTTACCCTTCGCAGGATTGGCGCTGTCGGGCAACCACTCGGCGGTGCCCAGGGTGAGATATTGCAGTATCTGCTGCGCCCAGCGTTCCTCGCGTTGCTTGAAGGTGGCGTGCGCCACTGAGGTGCACAGCAGCGTGACGATCAGCAGCATGATTTTATAGCGGAGTAAGTGGTGTGCGGACATGGTTGGGCTAGGCTCTGTGGGTGGCGGCGCGCGCCACGGCGGGTGCGACGCGGGTGAGCAGGCGCGGGTCGAAGGGCTTGGGCAGAATGTAGTCTGGGCCGAATGCGAGCTGCTTGAGACCGTACGCCTGCAATACCTCGGCGGGTACGTCTTCATGGGCCAGCGTGGCAAGCGCATGTACCGCGGCGATCTGCATCTCCGCCGTGATGCGCCGCGCGCGCGCATCCAGCGCGCCGCGGAAGATGTACGGAAATCCGAGTGCGTTATTGACCTGGTTCGGATAATCGGAGCGTCCCGTCGCCATGATCAAATCCTTGCGCGTAGCGTGCGCCAGCGCAGGACTGATTTCCGGGTCGGGGTTGGAGAGCGCGAACACGACGGGCTTCGCGGCCATCGCGCGCAGCATGTCCGCGCTCACGAGATCAGGGCCGGAGACACCGATGAACACATCCGCACCGGTGAGCGCATCGTGCAGCGCGCGCGCCGGTGTCGCGCGCGCGAATTCCTGTTTGTAAATGTTGAGATCGGTGCGCCCAGAGTGGATGACGCCGCTGCGGTCCACCAGCGTGAGATTTTCCCTGCGCGCGCCAAGCGCGATCAGCAGACGCATGGAGGCGATGCCCGCGGCACCCGCGCCGAGGCACACGATCTGCGCCGTGGCCAGACTTTTGCCCTGCAATTCGAGCGCATTGAGCAGGCCCGCTGCGATAATCACCGCGGTGCCGTGCTGGTCGTCGTGAAATACGGGAATGTCGAGCCGTTCGCTGAGCGCGCGTTCGATTTCAAAGCAGTGCGGCGCGGCGATGTCTTCCAGATTGATGCCGCCGAAGGTGGGCGCGATGCGCACCACGGTGTCGATAAAGGCCTGCGGCGATTCCGCATCGACTTCAATGTCGAAGGCGTCGATGTTCGCAAGTTTTTTGAACAGTATCGCCTTGCCTTCCATCACCGGCTTGGCCGCGAGCGCGCCCAGGTTGCCGAGCCCGAGGATGGCGCTGCCGTCCGTGATCACCGCCACCAGATTGCCCTTGGCGGTATAGCGGTAGGCCGCCTCCGGGTCGCGCGCAATTTCACGCACCGGCGCCGCCACGCCCGGTGTGTAGGCGAGTGACAGGTCGTATTGCGTGGCGCAGGGCTTGGTGATGGCAAGCGCGATCTTGCCCGGTGTAGGGTTTGCGTGATATTCGAGGGCGGCGTGTTTCAGGTCTTCAGACATGGAGGATGTGAGGCGCGGCAGTAAAAGTAAATTAAAACCATTCTAGCGCACTATCTTGATGGATGCGCCGGGTGCGGGTTCGCCTGCGGGGTAATAATGATTGAGCAAGCGCAGTTGCTCCTCGGCATGATGCGGGATGCGTGATGCGCGCGCGAGGTCGGCAAAACGTGTGTTGTTGCCGGCATGGATGATGCCGAGGCGCAGCGCTGCCGCGAGCGGGCGCTCCGCTTCGGTCAGGGCATGGAAGCTCTTGGCGCTGGCGAGGAAGTCCTGGTCGTAGCGATACGGCTCGCCCGCGTCCTTGCCTGCGCCGGCGAAGACGAACGCCTGCGTGCCGAAATAGATTACCGTGAAACGCGTCAGGCGCTGACCGTACGGCGTACGTGTGCGCGCCACTGCGGTGTAGCCCTCCATGCCTTGATGGGTGAACGGCTCGCCTTTTTGCAGATTGGCGAGCTTGAGGCGCGTGCGTAAAAACTCTTCCGGCGTAACGCGCTTGTTGATGTCTTCGCTGCTGAGCTGCAGCACGCCGTCGCCCTGCGGCGCTGTGGCGATCAGGCTGTCGGGGCGGTTTTCCACGCGCCAGCCTGCGGGGAAGGAGAGCGCGAAGCCCAGGTCCTTGTGATAGAACTGGTTACCGCGGCGCACGCCCTCGCGTTCGCTGTCGCCGTAGATGAGGCCGTCCAGCATGTTCAGGAAGCCGTTCTGGTTTACACGCGTGGCGGCAGGGGTCTTGAGTGCCTCAGCGCTTGCCACGACCTGTTGTAGGCGCGTGTCGTTGTCGGGGTGGCTGGCGAACAAACCGTGATACACGCGCGGCTCGCGTTGCTCCTCGGCGGCCAGTTGTTTCTCGAAGGTTTCCTGATCCTTGAGTACGCCGATGACTTCAATGATTTCGTGCGGATTGTAGCCGCTCTTCGCCATGTATGCGGCGCCCAGCCGGTCGGCCTCAAGCTCGTGGTCACGCCCGTAACCGGAAAGCAGCGCGCCTCCCAGCGTACCAAACACTTGTTGCGCGACGGGGTTATCCAGTCCGGGAATCAGAATCGAGCCCAGCGTCAAGCCGATGTCGGCGGCCTGTGCGGCGCTCTGTTGCTGCACGCTGTGGCGCGCGGTGACGTGACCGATTTCGTGGCCGAGCACGGCGGCGAGTTGCGCCTCGGAATTGAGATAGGCGAGCATCCCGCGCGTGATATAGACATAGCCGCCGGGCAGTGCAAAGGCGTTGACGTCGGCACTGTCCAGCACCGTGAAGCGGTAAACGAGATTGGCGCGATGGCTCTGTGCGGCGAGTCCTTCACCCACACGCTGCACGTAGGCCTGCAATTCGGCGTTGTCGTAGGGGCCGAATTCCTTGAGTATCTCCGGCGCGGCCTTGCGGCCCATTTCGATTTCGGCCTCTTCCGAGATCAGCACAAAATCGTTTTTGCCGGACACCGGGTTGACCGCGCAGCCGCCGGGCACAACGGTGCCTGTCAGCACGGCAAGCAGGAGTGACGAATATTTCAAGAAACTGTTCAATGCACGACCTCAAGCGCCGCCGGATGGCGGATACGTATGACCGGCGCGCCCTCTGTGCCAGGATGCGGCCAGCCGCGCGCGATGACGGTGCGGCCTTTCAGTTGTTCGGGTGGCGTGGAGAAGTAGTGTAAATCGTTGCGCTCGATGCGCAAAGAGAGGCCGCCTTCGAGCGTAAGCCACACCGACTTGCGGCTCTCACCCACGCGCGTCACGCGTCCACGTATGAGATGAAAGCCCTGTGCGCCGGACGCGAGCGCCGTGGATGCAACTGGCTGATAGGCCGCCAGCGTCCAGATGCCGCGCCGCCCGGTGTGCGCGCGCTGTTCGGCAGCGCGATAACAATCGATGTTCCACAGATCGGGCGGCACCACGAGCGCCGTGGCCAAGCCTTGCTCAATGAGCCAGGCCGAGACACTGCGGCCGTCGTCGAGGTAGACATGGGCCAGGGTGCGCCGATAGCGATCCTGCCGCTCCGCATCGTAACGCAGACGCACGTAGGGATTTTCGGCGAGCAGCTTTTCCAACGCCGTGCGCGCCTCTGCGGCGAACGGCTGCGTGGGGGCGCCGTCATGCCCGATCTCCGGCGTGTCGAGCCCGATCAGGCGCACGTTGCGGCCGTCGCCCAGCCTGAGTGTGTCGCCATCGTAAACAAAGTCGACGCGGACGCGCTCATCGGTACGGTCTGCGGGGCAGTGAGTGTCCCCGCCCGCAGGCGCCGCCGCCAGCAAGGCGAGGGCGATGAGCAGCGGGCGAAAAAGACGGTGCGGCACAGGAGCGTGCCTGACGGCGGGTTATTTGGCGCTGCGGTTGTACTTCTGGCGGAATTTGTCCACGCGGCCGCCGGTGTCCGTAAGCTTCTGCTTGCCGGTAAAAAACGGGTGACACGCGGAGCATACGTCCAGGTGCAGGTCTTTATCCGTGGTGGAGCGGGTCTTGAAGGTGTTGCCGCAACTGCAGGTGACGGTGATCGCCTGGTAGGCGGGATGGATATCCGGTTTCATGGTGTAAGGCCTCATTGCTCTGCCGCGCCCAGGATATCCACACGAGAATATCCGCCTGCGGCCATATTTGAACCAATAATTTTACTTGAGTTCGCCTTGGGCAGCAAGCCAGCGGCTGCTATTTGTCGCGCGCCGCCCCGGGAAAGGGCAGTACAGAGGCCGAACTGCGCGGTTTGGGCGCGGTCACCCTGTCCTGTGCGGTAAGGGGGTTGGCATCGCGCAGGGCTTGTAGGCTGTCGACCAGACCGCCGTTGCCGAACACCGCATCCCACATCATGCCGGAGATGCGGATGCACGCCGAGAGCGGAGTGCTGGATCGTTCCCGCACCTTGTCGATGCGCCATTGCAGGCCGCGCAGACGCTGTTGCTGCCCGGCTGGGGCACCGGCGATGGCCTGGTTGACGATGTCCTGGCGCTGTTTTTCAAACGCCTCCGGATCGGAGTTCGCGAGGGCGAGCCAGGTATCGAAGGCAAAGTCCCCATCAAACGCGGTTTGCATCAGGCCCGTTTGTAAATGAATGCGCCTTGTGAACTATAACCCGTGACCAAACACTATTGAAGTTTTGTTGCTGTAGGCCTTAAAGTAGCGGGCAAAGTGAAAATATGCCCCCAGTGGCCTGATTTGTGCGCGCCACAGGGTTGAACTCCATCGTACCGAGACAGGCATGTTGACTAAAAATAAGCTCCAGTCACTTAAATATGAATGCCTTGGCATGGATGTCGAGGCCATCCGCCAGTCGCTCGCCAACCGGCTCGAGTACTCGGCGGGCAAGGATTTGTATACCGCCACCCCGCGCGACTGGTTCTCCGTGGTCACCTACACCGTGCGCGACCGTCTGATCGAGCGCTGGATGGAGACCATGCGCACCTATTACCGCGAAGATTCCAAGCGCGTGTATTACCTGTCACTCGAATTTCTCACCGGGCGCGCGCTCATCAACAGCCTGCTCAACCTCGGCGTGCTCAAGGAATACCGCGAGGCGCTGGACGAGATCGGCCTCGAACTCGACGAGATCGTCGAGTTCGAGCCGGAGGCCGCACTCGGCAACGGCGGCCTGGGCCGGCTCGCGGCGTGTTTTCTCGACTCGATGGCCACGCTGGGCCTGCCCGGTTATGGCTACGGTATCCGTTACGAATACGGCATGTTCCATCAGGGTATCGAGAGCGGCCATCAGGTTGAACACCCGGACAACTGGCTGCGCTACGGCAATCCGTGGGAGTTCGCGCGCCCCGAGATGCTCTACCCGGTGCACTTTTTCGGGCGCGTGGTGGACTACGTGGATGAGCACGGCAAGTCGCACTTCCAGTGGGTCGACGGCGAGGAGGTGCTGGCCATGGCCTACGACACCCCGGTCCCCGGCTACGGCACCAACACCGTGAACAACATGCGCCTGTGGGCGAGCAAGTCTTCGCGCGATTTCGATCTCAAATATTTCAACGATGGTGATTACATCCGCGCAGTGCAGGACAAGAGTGCCTCGGAGAGCATTTCCAAGGTGCTCTACCCCGACGACACCACGAGCATGGGCCGCGGCCTGCGTTTGAAGCAGGAGTATTTCTTCGTTTCGGCCTCGTTGCAGGACATCCTCGCGCGTTTTCACAAAGTACACGACGACATCGGCAAGCTGCCCGACAAGGTGGCGATCCAGCTGAACGACACCCATCCGGCGATTGCCATTCCGGAGCTGATGCGGCTGCTGGTCGACAAATACACTGTGCCGTGGGAGCGTGCGTGGGACATCACCCAGCGCACCTTCTCCTACACCAACCACACACTGTTGCCGGAGGCGCTGGAGACCTGGCCGGCTGCCCTGTTCGAGGTCATGCTGCCGCGCCATTTGCAGATCATCTTCGAGATCAATCATCATTTTCTGAGGCAGGTGATCCACCGGCATCCCGGTGATTTGGACTTGCTGCGCCGCATGTCGATCATCCATGAGGACGGCGAGCAGCGCGTGCGCATGGCGCATCTCGCCATCGTCGGCAGCCACAAGGTCAATGGCGTGGCGGCGCTGCACACACATCTGCTGAAGACCACGCTGTTCTCCGATTTCGAGCGCAACTTTCCGGGCCGCATCGTCAACAAGACCAACGGCATCACGCCGCGTCTGTGGCTCAACCAGGCCAACCTGCCGCTCACGCAACTCATCAGCTCGCACATCGGCAGTGGCTGGCTCACGAATCTGGATGAACTGAGAAAGCTTGCGCCGCTGGCGGCGGATCGCACCTTCCGCGCTGCGTTCCGTGCCGCCAAGCGTGCCAACAAGGAGCGCCTGGCGCGGCTGATCCAGCAGCGTCTCGGCATCGAGGTCAACATCGACTCGCTGTTCGATGTGCATGTCAAACGCATCCATGAGTACAAGCGCCAGTTGCTTAATCTGCTGCATGTGATCACGCTCTACAATCGCATCCGCGCCAACGGCGGAGACGGCATCGTGCCGCGCACCGTGGTGTTCGGCGGCAAGGCCGCGCCCGCTTATGCGATGGCCAAGCTGATCATCAAGCTGATTAACGACGTGGCTGACGTCGTGAACAACAACCCCAACGTCCGCGATCGGCTCAAGGTGGTGTTTATCCCGAACTACAACGTCTCCACCGCGCTCGATATTATTCCCGCGGCGGATTTGTCGGAGCAGATTTCCACCGCCGGCACCGAGGCCTCCGGCACCGGCAACATGAAGTTCGCGTTGAACGGTGCGCTCACCATCGGTACGCTGGACGGCGCCAATGTCGAGATACGCGACGAGGTGGGGGCGGACAATATCTTTATCTTCGGCCTCACCACCGAAGAAGTGCGGCGGCTGCGTGGCGAGGGCTACCGGCCCCGGGATTACTACCACGCCAACAGCGAGCTCAGGCAGGCGCTCGACATGATCGGCTCGGGATTTTTTTCAGCCGATGCGCCCGCCTTGTATCACCCCATCATTCACAACCTGCTCGATGGCGGCGATCATTATCTGTTGCTCGCCGATTATGCGTCCTATGTGGCGTGTCAGGAGCAGGTGGCGCAGCTGTACGGCGATCAGGAAGAGTGGACGCGCAAGGCGATACTGAATACGGCGGGCATGGGAAAATTCTCCAGCGACCGGACTATCCGTGAATATGCCGAAGAGATATGGAACGTCGCGCCGGTAGAGGTGACGTTGCAGTGCCCGATTTAAGGCAGAGAAAAGAGGCAAGAGGCAAGAGCAAAGGATTGAATTATTTCACAGCCGCCCTGGTGCAAACATTTTCAGGCTTTAACTTTTCTCTGCCGTTCAACGCTTCATTGAATCGAAGAACTCGGAGTTGACCTTGGTCGTTTTGAGTTTTTCCAGCAGGAATTCCATCGCCGCAAGTTCGTCCATCGGATGCAGCAGCTTGCGCAGTATCCACATCTTCTGCAATTCATCCGGCTTGGTGAGCAGCTCTTCACGCCGCGTGCCGGAGCGGTTGATGTTGATCGAGGGGTAAACACGCTTTTCCGCCATCTTGCGGTCGAGGTGCACCTCCATGTTGCCGGTGCCCTTGAATTCTTCGTAAATCACATCATCCATCTTGGAGCCGGTATCCACCAGCGCAGTGGCGATGATGGTGAGCGAGCCGCCTTCCTCGATGTTGCGCGCCGCGCCGAAAAAGCGCTTGGGGCGTTGCAGGGCGTTGGCGTCTACGCCGCCGGTGAGCACCTTGCCCGAGGCGGGCACCACGGTGTTGTAGGCGCGGCCCAGGCGGGTGATGGAGTCGAGCAGGATGACCACGTCACGCTTGTGTTCCACCAGGCGCTTGGCCTTCTCGATCACCATCTCCGCCACCTGCACGTGACGGGTCGCCGGTTCATCAAAGGTGCTGGAGACCACCTCGCCCTTCACCGAGCGCTGCATCTCGGTGACTTCCTCCGGACGCTCGTCGATGAGCAGCACGATCAAATAACATTCCGGATGTTTGGCGGCGATGGAGTGCGCGATGTTCTGCAGCATCATGGTCTTGCCCGCCTTGGGCGGCGAGACGATCAAGCCGCGCTGGCCCTTGCCGATGGGCGAGATGAGGTCGATGACGCGCGCGGTGAGATCCTCGGTGGTGCCGTTGCCGATTTCGAGGCTGAGACGCTCATTGGGGAACAGCGGCGTCAGGTTTTCAAACAGCACCTTGTTCTTGGAGTTTTCCGGTGCTTCGAAATTGATTTCGTTGACCTTGAGCAGGGCGAAATAGCGCTCGCCCTCTTTGGGCGGCCGGATCTTGCCGGAGACGGTGTCACCGGTGCGCAGGTTGAAGCGCCGCACTTGGCTGGGCGAGACGTAGATGTCGTCGGGGCCGGCCAGATAGGAGCTGTCCGCCGAGCGCAGAAAGCCGTAGCCGTCTTGCAGGATTTCCAGCACGCCGTCGCCGGAGATGTCTTCGCCTTTATGCGCGTGCGCCTTGAGTATGGCGAAGATGACTTCCTGCTTGCGCGAGCGCGCCATGCCTTCGATGCCCATGGACTGGGCGAGGTCGATCAGATCAGAGGGTGATTTTTGTTTGAGTTCAGTGAGGTTCATGCGTGTATTTCTGGATGACGGGTGGGTGCTGCGACACGGACGCTTAAACGTCCGAGGTAAAAAATGGTTGTGGTCTGGGGAGAACTGCCGAAGGGCAGGTCAACAGGCTTTACAGTTGAGGCAACACTATCACGCCATCACTCTTGCGTCCAGTGGTGCGTGTTCAAAGGTTGGTGTCGATAAAGGCCGTCAACTGCGACTTCGAAAGCGCCCCTACCTTCGTGGCCGCGACGCTGCCGTTTTTGAACAGCATCAGGGTGGGTATGCCACGGATGCCGAACTTGGGCGGGGTGGCCGCATTCTGGTCGATGTTGAGCTTGGCGATCTTGACCTTGCCGCTGTATTCGGTGGCGATCTCATCCAGGATCGGCGCAATCATCTTGCACGGTCCGCACCAGTCGGCCCAGTAGTCCACCAGCACGGGTCCGCTGGCCTTGAGCACTTCGTTTTCGAAACTTGCGTCAGTGATATGAATGATATTTCCGCTCACGGTTGTGCCTCTGCTGGAAGTGATCGGATGGCCCGGACAGGGGCCGTTTGCGGGCGCCGCGCTTTATTGTGCCGCCCTGCTGTCGCTATTTCACCGTACTTGAAGAAGTTTTTCAAGCCTCGGTTTTTTACAACAGGGCTGCATCAATTCTGCTATCGTGTAGCACTATGACTGAACAAGCAAGCGAAAAACATCTGACCGCAGTGGCGTTTTCAAGTCTCGGGCTTCCTGCGCCGTTGCTGCAAGGCGTTGAAGAAGCTGGGTTTTCCTGGTGCACCCCGATCCAGGCCGAGACCCTGCCGCTGGCACTGGCCGGCCACGATGTCGCAGGCCAGGCGCAGACCGGCACCGGCAAGACCGCGGCGTTCTTGCTCGCATTGATGAATCACCTGCTCAAGCATCCTGTGCCTGCGGGGCGCAAAGCCAATCAGCCGCGCGCACTGGTGCTCGCGCCTACGCGCGAGCTGGCGATTCAAATCCACAAGGACGCCGAGGTGCTGGGCAAGCACAGCGGCCTGAGCCTGGGCCTGGTTTACGGCGGCACCGGCTACGACACCCAGCGTGCCATGATGGAGGCGGGCGTGGATATCCTGATCGGCACGCCGGGGCGCGTGATTGATTATTTCAAACAGCATGTGTTCGATTTGAAGGCGGCGCAGGTAATGGTGCTGGACGAGGCGGATCGCATGTTCGATCTCGGCTTCATCAAGGACGTGCGCTTTTTGCTGCGCCGTCTGCCCCCGCCGGAGCAGCGCCTCAACATGCTGTTTTCCGCCACGCTGTCGTGGCGCGTAACCGAACTCGCCTATGAGCACATGAACAGCCCGCGCCTGATTGCAGTCGAGCCCGACAAGGTGACGGCGGACAAGGTGACGCAGGCGGTGTATCACGTGGGCAACGAGGAAAAGATCGCGCTGCTGATCGGCCTGCTCCGGCGCACCGACGCGAAGCGCAGCATCGTGTTTGTGAACACCAAGGCGGTGGCGCACAAGGTGCTGGGTTATCTGCTCGGCAACGGCTTCGGCACTGCGCTGTTGTCGGGTGACGTGCCGCAAAAAAAGCGCCAGCAGTTGCTGGCGGAATTCCAGGAAGGCAAGCTCGCCATCCTGGTCGCCACCGACGTCGCGGCGCGCGGGTTGCACATCCCGGAAGTGAGCCACGTGTTCAATTACGACCTGCCGCAATCGGGCGAAGACTACGTGCACCGCATCGGGCGCACCGCGCGCGTCGGTGCCTCCGGCGACTCCATCAGCTTCGCGTGCGAGGAGTACGCCTTTACGCTGCCCGAGATTGAGGAATATACCGGCCACAAGATTCCCGTCGTGCGCGTTACCGATGAGCTTTTGGCCACACTGCTGCCGCCGCACAAGTCCGAGTTTGCGCCCAAGCCGTTTGCTGGACGGCATGGCAGGGCAGGCGCCCGGCCGGCCGGGCGCGGCGCACCGCTCAAGAGTCACAGTCACGGCTCGTCGCGTTCGCGCGGACGCGGCTGATGCAGATACAAGGTACGTACGATGGCACGCATGATTTTCCCCGGCGAGCGCGAGACGCGCGATTTCCCCGCCATCCAAAGCAAGCTCGCCGAAATCGGTATCACCCTGCGTGATTGGCCCGCTCCGGCAGACGCGCGCGCGCAGGCGCTGCTGGCCAAGGCGGCGCTGAGTGATGGCGAAAAGGAAGAGTTGCTGCATGCAGTGGACGACAGGTTTGAAACGCTGAAGCAGGAAGCGGGCTATGCCACGCGCGACATGATCGTGCTGCACGAGGATGTTCCCGGCCTGGCCGAGATGCTCGGCAAGTTCGACAAAGTGCACTACCACACCGACGACGAGGTGCGTTACATCCTCGCGGGCAAGGGCTACTTCGGCTTCGTCGACAAGAGCGGCGGACAATTCATGCTCGAGGTCAATGCCGGCGATTACATCAACGTGCCGGCCAACACCGAGCACTGGTTTACGCTGGGCGATTCGACGCGCATCAAGGCGGTGCGCTACTTCATCGACACCAGCGGCTGGACGCCAGTGTATACGCAAAGAGCAGTAGCGAGTTTCGAGTAGCAAGTGGCAAGTGAAACAACACACACCCTCTCCCTCCGGGAGAGGGCTGGGGTGAGGGTGGTAAATATACAGGACACCCTGGGCCAATCCTGTTTATGCCGCACACGTTAGACCAACTGCCGTTACGCGCCGCTTTAGTCGAGATCGCGCGCGATTTTCACGCGCGTGGCTGGATGTCAGGCACGGCGGGCAATCTCAGCGCGCGCGACGATGCAGGCTTCTGGATCACCGCGAGTGGGCGTCCCAAGGGCCGCCTCGACGAAACCGATTTTCTGCTGGTCAATGTGGCCGACGGCAGTGTCATCGAGCGCGCACGCGCGGACGGCAAACCCTCCGCTGAAACCGCCATCCATCGCGTTATCTACCAGTGTTTTCCGGCGGCGCGCGCGTGTCTGCACGTGCACACGGTGGAGGCCTGTCTCGCCGCCGCGCGCGTAGCCGAGGGTGCGCGTGTATTGCCCTTGCCCGCGCTGGAAATGATCAAGGGGCTCGGCATCTGGGAGCAGCACCCGCGCGTGAGCCTGCCGCTGTTTGAGAACACCCTCGACGTGAGCAAGATTGCCGACGCCATCGCCGCGCGCTTCGAGCATGAGCCGCCGCAACTGCCGGCGCTGATGGTGCACGGCCACGGCGTGACGGTGTGGGGCGGTTCGCTGCAGGAGGCCTATAATCGCGTGGAGTGCATGGAGTTTATGTTGAGCTATCTGGCGCGCTGCAAATGAAAGCAGACATAAAACCCTCTCCCTCTGGGGAGGGCGAGGCGAGGGGGGTGAAGCCGCAGGGTGAGGGCGGTATGAAAGTAATCCTCGCCAATCCACGCGGCTTCTGCGCCGGTGTCGATCGCGCCATCGTGATTGTCGAGCGCGCGCTGGAGAAATTCGGCGCGCCGATCTATGTGCGTCACGAGGTGGTGCATAACCGCTTCGTGGTGGATGCGCTGCGCACCAAGGGCGCGGTGTTTGTGGATGAACTGGACGAAGTGCCGGATGACGGTCTCGTCATCTTCTCCGCCCATGGCGTGTCACGCGCGGTGAGCGAGGAGGCCGCGCGGCGCGGCCTCAAGGTGTTCGACGCCACCTGCCCGCTGGTCACCAAGGTGCACATGGAGGTGCTGGGCCATTACCGCGAAGGACGCGAGTGCATCCTCATCGGCCACAAGGGCCACCCGGAAGTCGAGGGCACCATGGGGCAATACAACAAGCCCGATGAGATGGGCCGCATGTATCTGGTCGAGTCGGTGGAGGACGTGCAAAGTCTGGCGGTAAATAATCCCGCGCGCGTCGCGTTTGTCACACAGACCACGCTTTCGATGGACGACACCGCGCGCGTAATCGAAGCCCTGCGCGCCCGTTTCCCCGCCATCATCGGCCCGAAAAAAGACGACATCTGTTACGCCACGCAAAACCGCCAGGACGCGGTGAAACAACTCGCCGGGCAGTGCGACGTGCTGCTGGTGGTGGGTTCACCCAACAGTTCGAATTCAAATCGCCTGAAAGAACTCTCCGCCAAACTCGGCACGCCCGCTTATCTGATAGACAGCGCCGCGGATATTCAACGCGCCTGGCTGGAAGGCAAAACCGCCATTGGCGTCACCGCCGGCGCGTCCGCCCCGGAAGTGCTGGTGCAACAGGTGATAACGAAACTGAAAGAGTGGGGCGCTTACAGCGCCGAGGAAAGCAGCGGGCCGCAGGAGCACGTCATGTTCCCGTTGCCCAAGGAACTCCTGGCGCCATAAAAATTACGTGCAAAAAAAGCCGTGACATCCCTGTCCCAGCCACTGACGTCAACGTCTGTTATGGAAGCTCTGAATAAATCAGAGATTCCTTATTTGAAGTGGCCGTTGCCCTTGGCGTTGCCACCCGCGCCACTACCCGCACCACCGCCGGAGTGCTGCTTCACCACCATTCCGCCGACCGGTGCGCCAGACGCGGAGACGATGCTGCTGCGCGCGCGTGCGTGGGATTTGCCGGAGCTAGCAATATCACCGCTCGCGCTCGTCACTTTGGATTTGCCGGAGTGCTTGCCGGTCACTTGTGCGTTGCCCTCGGCGGTGATGACGCGGTTTGAGTCAGCCTTACCCTTTACCGCCTGCGTGACGGTCTTATCAGAGGTGGTGGATTCCACCGAGGTAACGGCCGTTTCACTTGCCACTTCCCGGGCTTTGGGGTTTTTGAGGAAGGCGTTGGCCGATTTCATGGAGCTGACCACCTTGCCGAGATTCATGCCCTGGGACTTGGCGATTTGCCCCCAGCCCATGCCTTCGCTGCGCATTTGCAGGATGCCTTGCAACTCGTAACTCGCGCCGTCCGCGCCGGTTACCGTCCCGCCGTTAAGCGCCGCCTGAATCTGCTCCGGCGTCGGATCGGTGACGCCGATGTTGGCAAGCTGTTGTTCGGCGAGCGCGAGTGAGTTGTAGACGTTGCCGTTGCCCATGTGGCCGGCGCGCCGTCCGCGCCGGCCAGGGTGATCTCGGCGCCGTTGCGCAAACCGGCGGCGAGAGCCTCGGCGTTTTCCTGCGAACCGGAAAAGCCGGCAAAGTCCGCGGCAATCTTGCGTGACACGGTTTTCTGGCCGCCGCGCCTATTGCCGCCAACCATTTTTTCATCGCGTTCTCTCCCGAACTGGTTGTCCTGATCAGAGGTTCTAGGTCAACTCGCCAGAATATCTGAGTTCGGCATTGTTGATGGTGGTGGTCAACGTTACGCAGGTATCGACCTGCGTCGCGCAGCTAGTGTCCACGGAGGCCCCCGGCCTGGTCCAGGTGACCCGCACCGTCACGTTCCTGTATTGGTAGAGAAGACCGGAGGACACCGTGTTGCCCAGGCTGCATGTGCGCGTGTATTCGCTCCCTTGCAGCGTGATGGTATCCGTGCCGCAAGCTAGGGTAGTGCCAATGTCGGAAAAATTCGTGAAGTTTCTAAGCTGCTCGATTTTCTGCTCCGCCAGGGCTGCGGCCTCGCTGCGATCCTTGGCCAGGGAACTGGTCTGCAGCGCCGTGCCTTGAAAGCGGGCCATGGCGACCAAACCCACCGCCAGCACGGCGACAGTGATCAAAACCTCAATCAGGGAGAACCCCCGGCTGATCCCAATGGCTGGACACATGCCATGTTTGGCAAACATTTCCATATCCGTTAACTAGTCCGTCCAGGTGCCGGGTGTTTTGACATAAAAGTCCGGGCCGGGTGGGCCAGGGGGTTCTGTGTCAAATTTATTGAAGGTTAGATTCACTGTGCCCGCGAAATCCAAACTCTCTTCGGAAACAATGGAACCTTGCACCGTGGCGCCGCCGCTCGCGTCCACGCCGACACCCATCAAGCTATCCGTGACGTTGCCGGTCACATAAATAAAGCCATAGATAGTGACGCCGCCGTTGATGTTGAGGGTTCCATTAATAACCAGCACCACCGGATTGGTGGGCGAGCCAATCACGGTATTGGAGTTGAGGGTGGTGTCGCCGGTGACCCAGATCATGGGCGCCTGTGGAGTGCCGGTAATGGTATTGCCAAGCCCGGTATTACAGACGCCGCTGCAACTGACGGGCAGGCTCATACTTTGGACTTCTGTCTTGGTGGTGCCAAAGGCGTTCTCGAAAAAGGCATCCCGCTCCGCCGTGGTATCCACCAAACCATCCACGCCGGGCGTGGCGGCATTCTGCGCCAGACCGGCCCCTGCAACGCCGTTGACCGAGGTGACGTTTTTATTACCGGTATCTATCGTGCCCTGAGACTGGATGGCGGTGCCGTCGGCGCCGCTGATGTCATTTACGATCTCGATTGAGTTGCTGTTCGAGTCGTAATTGCCTCCCGTGCTCAAAGGATTGTTGGGGACGCTGGGCAGGGGGCTGTACTTTTTGATGTATTGCTGAATGGTTTTGGTCGCATAGTGCGTGCAGTCGGCGCAGTAATCATCGGAGTAGCCTGTTGCGGTAATCTTGATCAGCAGAAGGCTATTCTCGGTGTCGCTGCTGTCATCAGTACCGTCGCCATCATCATCGGTGTCACTGCTGTCATCAGTACCGTCATCATCACTGTCACTCAGCACACGACCGTAGGCATACTGATAGGACGTGGACGGGCCAGTCCCCACGGCTGCGAGCGTTGTCACGGGAGTATAGGTGCCATTAGCAGCACCGACGCCGGTGACATTGGACTCATAAACGGCCCTGTCCAGGGCGGCCTGGGCGGCGTGCAACGCCTGCTTGGCGCGGTAGTCGTTGGCCGCGATCTTCTGTTCCATGATGCCCACCTTGGCCGAGGAGAAGGTCATCAGGGTGATGGCAAAGAGCAGAATCAGGGCGGTGCTGAGGGTCGCCATGCCGCGCTGGATCAGGGGCATCCTGGAAGTGATGAGTCTAGTGGTCATGGGAGGTTCTCCGAATAGACTGGGGGTTTCAAGGACACTGCACGCTGCCCTTGGCGCAAACCAAGTCATTGCGTACCCGTGCTGTGTTAGTAATGGAGCGCACCATGGTGCCGGCGCTATCCTCCACCGGTTTGCCGGTGATGGTGGTGGTGACCTGGCGCGCCTTGACCCAGGTGTTGCCGTTGGCGGCGCCCGCTACGCAAGCTGTCGGTGTGCCTCCGCCCGTAACATCCAGGCATTGTTCGCCCAAGGTGAACTGCAGCCCGGTGATGGTGACACGGTCTGGATCCGTGATGCCCTCTGTCAAGTTGGGCGAACAACTGTTGACCGCGGAACTGCTGGCATCTCTGCGCATGCTTATCGCGCCGCCATTAAGATAGAACGCATGAACGTCCTGACGGCCATTCATGTCTTCATCCGTGTCCACAACGCCGTCGTCGCTATCATCGTAAGTAAATGTGATGCAATTACTCCCGACGGCCAAGTCATTGGCGCCTTGGGTGAAGGGATTGCTGGTACTTTGCACTGCCCCGGTCGCCGGGTTGACGGCGGCGGAGTTGTAATCCGCGCGTTGAATATGGCGCATCATCACATCCATGGCGGCGCGCAGGTCCGCGTTCACACGCGCCATCTTGCGCGTGTCGGAGGCGCTACCCACCGTAGTGGCGAAGATTTGCGTGATGCCCGCGAGCACCACCAGGCCCACCGCCACGGCGATCAGCATCTCCACCAGGCTGAAGCCGCGGTACGTATCAGGATGGGATTTCAGCATTAGCATGTGCCGGAGGCCGGGTTATACTGAGGTAGATTGCTTGAGTCAGAACAAATCCGCACCCGCCCAAGATTGCCGACAATGATCTTGATGGAGCCATAGTTGGAACTGAGCGTCGCTGTGCCATTGTCGGCACTGCCGTGACGCGGGTCGAAGTCTGTATCGACGCCGTCGAAGGTTTCCGCCAGGCTGACCCCCCTGAATCCGCTGGCGGAGACAACCTTTTCAATGTCGTCCAGTTGGCAATCGTTGGCCGTGGCACAGTTGCAGGTGGCCGTGTCTATGCCATAGCACCAGTCCGCGCCCGTGGTAAAGCTGACGTAAACCGAGGTATTGCGCTTGATGGCCTCGCTGCGCGCGTACTGCAGATCGGCGTAAAGCTGCTCAGCCGCGCCGACGAGACGCCGTTTATCCAGTGTGCTTTGGAAGGCCGGAACCGCAATGGCCAACAAGATACCTGTCACGGCGACCGTGACCATCAACTCCACCAGCGTAAAACCAGCATTATTATTGTCCGGGCGCATGAGTGTGGCGAATATCCTTGTTTGGCATGGCTATAATCTAGCGCAAACCCTGGCGGGTGCGTGCTGCCGTTCATCCGGCGGTTCGCGCCGTTGATCGAAAACTGTCATATGTGAGTGCATCAATGTTTTATAGTAGGCATCAAGTTGATGGCGAGGATAACCTTATGAAAAAGCTCGTGCCAGGATTTACCTTGATTGAATTGATGATTGTGGTGGCCATCGTCGGCATACTCGCGGCGATTGCCTACCCGTCTTATACGGATTCAGTGCGCAAGGGACGGCGCGCAGAGGCGATCACGGCGCTCTATCAGCTACAGATTGCTGAGGAAAAGTGGCGGGCGAATAACGTCAGCTATACCAGCACCTTGGGTACGGACGGGTTGGGTTTGCCCGCAACATCGCCAGCGAGCGGTACAGCTTATTACGATATTGCCATTGCCGGAGGAGCGGACGGGACCAGCTTTAGCGCCACTGCTACAGCCAAGTCGACCGGCGGGCAAGATCAGGACAAAGCCGGCGGCGTGTCTTGTACGCCATTAACAATAAATCAGAATGGTCCCGATTACGGCACGCCCAATCAGGCCGCCTGCTGGGGCAAGAATTAATTTACCCGTGCAACGTCGTATTTATCTTTTCCGATCCGAACTGCACCGGTACTTAAAGCAAATACTGTGACGGACTGCCTCATCATCGGCGGCGGCGTCATTGGCCTGCTCACGGCGCGTGAGTTGGCCGATGCGGGCGCCAGCGTCACGGTAGTGGAGCGTGGGGAGCCGGGGCGCGAGGCGTCCTGGGCCGGGGGTGGCATTTTATCCCCGTTGCATCCGTGGCAGGCGCCTGCATCTGTGATGGCGTTGGCGCGTTGGGGGCAGGAGCGTTACGCGCAACTTGCGCAGGAGCTTAAAGACGAAACCGGCATCGACGCGGAATGGACGCAGAGTGGCCTGCTCTGTCTCGATACCACGCAACAAGCCGAAGCGCTGGCGTGGGCCGGGCGCGCCAACGCAGCGCTGCAGGTGCTGGCAAAATTCGCCGTCAAGATGCGTGAGCCGTCGGTGAGTGACGCCACTGACTCCGCACTATGGCTGCCGGATGTGGCGCAGATACGCAACCCGCGGCTGCTGCGTGCCCTGTTGCAAAGCCTGATGAAACGGCGTGTCCGCATCCTTAAGCACTGCGAGGTGACGGGGCTGCGGTTTGATCAGGGTCAGGTGACCGGCGTGGGCAGCACGCACGGGCGCATGACGGCCGGCACGGTCATCGTGGCCGGCGGCGCATGGAGCGGGCAATTACTGGCGGGGTTGGGGCTCGCGCTTGAGCTGACACCGGTGCGCGGCCAAATGTTGTTGTGGCGCACCAAGCCGGGCCTGGTGAAGCGCATCATCGTGCAGGGAGAACACTATCTGATTCCGCGCCGCGATGGTGTTGTGCTGACGGGCAGCACCGTGGAGCATGCGGGTTTTGACAAGTCCACAACCCCGGGTGGCCTGAGCGAGCTCAAAACCGCCGCCATCATCATGGTGCCCGCGCTGGCCTACTGTCAGGTGGAGCAACACTGGGCGGGTTTGCGTCCCGGCTCACCGCAGGGCGTGCCTTATATCGGCGCGCATCCCGGCATCAAGGGCTTGTATGTGAACACCGGCCATTTCCGCAACGGCTTGGTGTTGGCGCCGGCGTCGGCGCGACTCATGGCGGATATTGTGCTGGACCGAACACCGGTGATTGACCCCGCGCCCTATGCCTTGCAGTCCGCTCACGATAGACTTTAATCAGGAGACACACTAATGCGTGTCGTCCATTAGTGTGTCTCCTGATTAATAACGTGTTTACCCTACCCCCACCCTGTCCCGCCCCCTAAACAGGGGGCGGGGACGTAGCGGGAAGTGTAGCTTTACTTATTTGCTTGTGAGTCATCAAACCTTCATCTTATACTGTGAGCATGCTGGATCAGTCTGACAACCCTCCCATGAGCCGAGACGAAGTTGCGGCATTGTTGCGCGCGCGCGGCATCAACCCCACGCAGCAGCGCATCGAAATCGCGCAATTGCTGCTCGCCCGCCCGCAACACCTGTCGGCCGAACAGATACTGGCGCTGGTGAACAAAGAGCGCCCGCTTGCGTCGAAGGCCACGGTCTATAACACGCTGCGGACGTTTGCCGAGCAGGGCCTGATCAATGAGGTCATCGTCGACCCCACGCGTGTGCTGTACGACTCCAACACCGGGCCGCATCACCACTTTTATAACCTCGATACCGGCACCTTGATGGATGTCGGCGCCGACCAGCTTTCGATCAGCGCGCTGCCCTCCCTGCCCGAAGGCACGGTCGCTGCCGGGATAGAGGTGATCATCCGCGTGCGCAATGCCTCCGGCGCACAGACGGAATCCAGGCAGGCCGTATAAACCGGGTCCAAAAACAATCGGGCACTCAGACAGCCAAGACACCGGGCCCGTTTTTACTTAACGTCCGTGGTATTCCCCTTTCTCCGCCGGTGTAGCTCAGTTGGTAGAGCAACTGATTCGTAATCAGTAGGTCAGAGGTTCGATTCCCCTCACCGGCACCATTAACCGCGTCACGTCAGGCGGGCGATGGCAAATACGCCGAGCATGGCCAAGGTCAGCGCCAATTTGGCCGCGACACCCAGTACCAGCCCCACGGTTGCACCGATGCCCGCCCGCCCTGCGGCGCCGAGGTGGCGCTGGGTGGAGAGCTCGCCGATGACCGCGCCTATGAAGGGTCCGAGCAATACCCCCGGCAGACCGAAGAACAAGCCGACGACGGAGCCGATGATCGCACCCGTCACCGCGCGTGGTGACGCACCGAAGCGTTGGGCGCCGAACGCGCTGGCCACGAAGTCGGCGAGGTAAGTGAGCAGTGCCAGCACGCCCAGCACCGACAACGTGCCCCAGCCCACATAGGCGAAGTCTTCGGCCCACGCCGCCAGCACGAGACCCGCAAACAGCACCGGCGCACCGGGTATGGCCGGGAGCAGCAGCCCCACCAACCCGAGCACTATCAGCGCGACGGCGAGTAGCCAGAGTATGATGGTGATGGTCATGGCAGATCAGGGCGCTGACGGGAATTCCGGTTTTCAGGGCGCGCGTTCTCGCCGGGTAGCCAGCGTCCGCTATGCCGTGTCTTTCCCGTAAAACTTTACGCCGAATTTTATTTTCTCGCGGCCCTGCGCGCGGCGGTGCAGGTTGGTGTCGCGCAGTGAGTAGATGCAGCCGCAGTATTCCTGCTGGTAGAACTGTTCCTGTTTGGAAATTTCCACGGTGCGCGCACTGCCGCCGCCCTTGCGCCAGTTGAAGGTCCAGTAGGTGAGCTCGGGATAGCGTGCCGCGGCGCGTTCGCCGCAGCCGTTGATCTGTTCCATGTCTTTCCAGCGCGAGATACCGAGCGAACTGGTGAAGATCGGATAGCCGTGTTCGACGGCATACAGCGCGCTGCGCTCGAAGCGCATGTCGAAGCACGCGGTGCAGCGCGCTCCGCGCTCAGGTTCGTATTCCAGCCCCTTGATGCGCGCAAACCAGTTATCGGTGTCGTAATCGAGATCGACAAACGGCACACCGAGCTTTTCCGCGTAACGCTTGTTTTCGGTTTTGCGCAACTCGTACTCGTGTTGCGGGTGGATGTTGGGGTTGTAGAACAAGATCGTGTAATCAATCCCGGACCGCGTCATTTCGCTCATGACGTCCGCCGCGCACGGCGCGCAGCACGAGTGCAGCAGCACGCGTGCTGCACTCTGCGGCAGCGTCAGTGTGGGGCGCCCGGTGTCCATGGTCATCCTCCGGTCATGGACATGAAGCGGATGATCTGTTCGGGTTTTTCGCGGAACTCATGCTTCTCTGGCTTGCGCGCGATGGCCGCGACGATGGCGTGCTTGAGTTCTGCATCGCTGATGCCGCCGCGCAGCAACGGGCGCAATTCGAGTTTGTCTTCTTGTCCGAGGCACAGATACAGCGTGCCGTCCACGCTCAGGCGCACGCGATTGCAGGTGGCGCAGAAATGCTGCGAGATGGGCGTGATAAAGCCGATGCGCAGTTCCGTGCCCGCGACCTGCACGTAACGCGCCGGTCCGCCGCCCGGCATCACGCTCGGGATGAGTTCATAGGTTTGTTCGAGACGTTTTTTTACGTCTTGCAGGTCAAGATAGTGATCCGTCGCCGCGCGCCCCGTGTTCCCCACGGGCATGGTCTCGATGAGGCGCAGTGTGAAATCATGCACGATGCAAAATTCCACCATGTCATCAATCTCGTCATCGTTCACGCCGCGCATGGCCACCATGTTGATCTTGACGGGATGCAGGCCGGCGTCCTTGGCGGCCATGAGTCCGTCGAGCACGTCTTGCAGGCGGCCGCCGGTGATTTCATGGAAGCGTTGCGGATCAAGGCTGTCGAGGCTCACGTTGATGCGCGTTACGCCGGCTTGTCTGAGGGCGTGCGCGTGCTTCGGTAACTGCGTGGCGTTGGTGCTGAGCGATAAATCCTCAATGCCGGGCAGAGCGGAGAGGCGCGCTGCAAGTTGCGTGAGATTCTTGCGCAGCAGCGGTTCGCCGCCGGTGATGCGCACGCGCGCCACGCCGAGCTCGCCGAAGGCGCGCAGCACGCGTTCGATTTCGTCGAAGGTGAGCCAGTGCTCATGTTCCTCAAAGTCCTTGAAGCCCTGCGGCAGGCAGTAGGTGCAGCGCAGGTCGCAGCGGTCGGTGACCGACAGGCGTACGTAGTCGATGCGGCGGCCAAACGTGTCGATGAGTGCAGGCATGGATGTATTTTACTCGTAAACTCATAAGTGAGGTGACAGTTCCCGCTACGTTCCCGCCCCCTGTTTAGGGGACGGGACAGGGTGGGGGTAGTGTAAAACGGTATTTACACACGAGACACAGTTATGCAGGATATTACAAGTTGTGTCTCGTGTGTAACCGCAGCGCAAGCTCATAAAGATCATTTTTTTTAACGCCGCTGATGGCCGCCGCGAGCCGCACGGCCTGTTTCACCGGCAGTTCGGTCAGCAGCGCGCGCAGCAGCGTTTCGCTGTCATGTTCCGAAGCGAGCGGGACGGGTGCGCCGTGCACCAGGATGACGCACTCGCCTTTCTGCTGCTGCGGGTCGGCGTGTACAAAATCACACAGTCCCTGCAGGCTGTCGTTGCGAACGGTTTCAAATATCTTGGTGAGTTCGCGCGCCAGCACGGCCTGACGTTCCGTGCCGAACACGGCACACAGGTCGCTCAGGCTGTCCTGCAGGCGGTGTGGCGCTTCGTAAAAAATCAGCGTGCGCGTTTCGTGTTGCAGCGTGGCGAGGTGCGTGCGCCGCGCCGTTGCGCGCGCGGGCAAAAAACCTTCGAAGACAAAGCGGTCGGAAGGCAGGCCGGAGGCGGAGAGCGCGGCGATGAGCGCGCACGGGCCGGGGATCGGGCATACGCGCAGGCGCTCTGCATGCGCCGCGCGCACCAGGGTGTAACCGGGGTCGGAGATGAGCGGCGTGCCGGCGTCGGAGATCAGCGCGAGCGCGTCACCGGCCTTGAGCCGCGCGATGAGTTCGGCGCTGCGTTCGCGCTCGTTGTGTTCGTGCAGTGCAATGAGCGGCGTCTTGATGCCGAAGTGGTGCAGCAGCCGGGCGCTGTGCCGTGTGTCTTCGGCGGCGATGAGCGCGACCTGCGCCAGCGTCTCCTGCGCGCGCGGACTCAGGTCGCCGAGGTTGCCGAGGGGCGTCGCCACCACGTACAGTACACCCTGTTCAATTGACACGCTGCACACTCACTAAGATACTGCCACGCCATGTATGCCGGACAAATGATGCAAACAAAAACCCTTGGTCTGACGGCAATTCTGGTGCTGACCCTTGCGGGCTGCGCCGATATGCCGTTCAGTGTAGCGGTAAAGCCCACGCCGCAACAGCCGCCCGTGGTCACGGTGCAGAAGGCGCAGGCGCTGGAAAACGTGGGCGATTTTCAGGCCGCGGCGGAGGAGTGGGAGCGTCTTGCGGCAAGCACCGCACCGCCCAAGCGTGATGTGTATCGCCTCAGTGTGGTGCAAGACTGGCTGCGCGCAGGTGCGCCGCAACGTGCGCGTGCCGAGCTGCAGCGGCTGGATGGCAAGGGTCTGGATGCGGCGTTATGGACACAGAGGCAATTGCTGGAGGCGCGCATCGCGTTGGCGGAAGGAAATCCGCCCTCTGCACTGGCTGCACTCAAGAATGTGAGTGCGCCGAAGCAGGCGTCGCAGCTACAGGCGGACATCCACGTATTGCGCGCCGAGGCGCTGGTGCAACTGAAGCGCCCTCTCGATGCGGCGCGCGAACGTGTGGCGCTGGAGCCGCTGCTCACCGATGCCGCTCAACGGCGCGACAACCAGCAGGCCATCGTACATGGTCTCGCTGATGTGCCCGACCCTGAGCTGAGCAGGCTGGCGGCGCGCAGGCCCTCGGACAGTCTGAGTGGGTGGGCGGAGCTGGTGCGTATTGCGCGGGCGTCGGCGCAGGACACTGCGGCATTTACCCGGCACATTGCCGAGTGGCGCGGGCGTTACCGCAATCATCCGGCGAGTGATGAAACCATCGCCTGGTTGCGTGACAGTGTTCCGCGCATGGTCGCAGCTACACCTGCACAAGTCACGCCTGCGGACAATGCAATGGCTTATACCGGTAGCGTGACGCCGATAGCGTTGCTGTTACCGCTCACCGGGCCGTTGGCCGCCGCAGGCAGTGCAGTGCGCGACGGCTTCATGGCTGCCGCGAAGGCGCAGGCGGGAGGCGCTGCGGTGCATGTGTACGACGTGGGTGCTGTAGACACTGACGCATCATCTATCGAAGTGCTTTCCGCGTATGAGCAGGCACGCCGGGAGGGTGCCGCCTTTGTGGTGGGCCCACTCGACAAGGGCGGCGTCAAGGCCCTGTATACGCTGGGTTCGTTACCGGTGCCGACACTGGCGCTGAACTACAATGAAGACAGCGCCGTGCTGCCGGCCAATCTCTACGAGTTCGGTCTCGCGCCGGAGGACGAGGCGAGCCAGGCCGCCGAACGCGCCTGGCTCGACGGCCACACGCGTGCGCTCGTGCTCACGCCGGAGGGCGAGTGGGGCGAGCGCATCCTGCGCGCGTTCCGCGACCATCTGGAACGCCTCGGCGGTATCGTGGTTGCGCACCAGTCCTATGCGCCCGAGGCGCAGGACGTTGGCGGCCCCATCCGCAAACTGCTCGACTACCGCACTGCCGAAGAAGTTGCCAAAGACGCGCGCAAAGTCGCGGGTAAGGACATGAGCAAGGGCGCTGGCAAGGATAAAAAAGAAAAGCCGACCCGGCGGCAGGATGCTGACTTTATTTTCCTCGCGGCGCTGCCGCATCAGGCACGCATCATCCATCCGCAATTGCGTTACTATTACGCCTTCGATCTGCCGGTGTACGCCACCTCGCATCTCTACGGCGCCAAACCCGATCCCGACCCGGATCAGGACCTGGACGGCATCTTCTTCAGCGACATGCCGTGGGTGCTGGCGGACGACACGCCGCAAAAGGCGCTGAGTGACGCGCTGCTGGCGCAGAAGGGCGAGACCTTTTATGCGCTGCGCCGCCTGTATGCACTCGGCGTGGATGCCTACCGCGTGATTGCGCAACTGCCGCGCCTGCAGAATTCCAGCGCGGAACGTTTTGAAGGCGACACCGGCAGCCTGCGTCTGGACGAGGCGCGCCGCCTGCACCGGCAGCCGATCTGGGCGCGTTTCGAGAACGGTGTCCCACGCCTGGTGGATACCGGCGCAGGGCCGCCGCGTTGATGGCGACTGCGGATACGCGCGCCGCACGCGGCGAGCAGGCCGAGGCCGAGGCCTGTGCGTATTTGCAACGTCACGGGTTGCAACTGGTGGAGCGCAATTACCGCTGCACGCACGGCGAGATCGATCTCATCATGCGTGAACAACAGACGCTGGTGTTTGTCGAGGTACGTTACCGCACGGGCACGAACTTCGGCGGGGCCGCTGCCAGCGTGGACGCGCGCAAACAGGCCAAACTGATCGCCGCTGCGTTACACTATCTGCAGCGGCACCCGGTCGCGCGCAGACAGCCGTGCCGGTTCGATGTGATGGCGCTTGCGCCGGGTGTGCATGAAGAGGCTGTTGAATGGATACGGAACGCCTTTGAGGCAAACTGACTCTGGAGTCACAAAGTAAGACAGCATGTCTTACTTTGTGACTCCAGAGTCAATACCGTGTTTACTCTACCCCCACCTGTCCCGCCCCCTAAATAAGGGGCGGGTACGAGGCGGAGGGTGTAACCTTCATAATGAACTCATGAGTAAAAACTATGGACCTGGTCGCACGCATTAAACACAACTTCCAGCACAGCATCGAGACCAAGCAGCAGGCGGTCGAAGTGCTTGCCGCGCCGGTGGCGCGCGCCGCGGAGGTGCTCACGCAGTGCCTGTTGCACGAGCGCAAGGTGTTGAGCTGTGGCAACGGCGGCTCGGCGGCCGATGCACAACATTTCTCTTCCGAGATGCTGAACCGCTTCGAGAAGGAGCGCCCCGGCCTGCCCGCGATAGCGCTCACTACCGACAGCTCCACGCTCACCTCGATTGCCAACGACTACCAGTTTGCCGACATTTTTTCCCGCCAGGTGCGTGCGCTGGGCCAGCCGGGCGATGTGCTGCTTGCCATCACCACCAGCGGCAATTCGGCCAACGTGGTGAGTGCGGTCGCAGCGGCGCATGAGCGCGGCATGACGGTGGTCGCGCTCACCGGGCGCGACGGGGGCGAGATCGCCGGCCTGCTGCAGAGCACCGATGTGGAGTTGCGCGTGCCCGCGCAGTCCACCGCGCGCATCCAGGAAGTGCATTTGCTGGTTATTCATTGTTTGTGCGATCTTATCGATTACCAGTTACTCGGACAGGAGGGTTAAGTTTATGTATGCGAAAATCTCGCTTTATCTGGCGGCAGGTATGGTTATCGGTTTGTTGCAAGGTTGCGCGGGGATGGTCGTGGCGGGCGGCGCGACCGGTGTCGCGGTGGCGCACGATCAGCGCACGGCGGGCGCGGTGATCGAGGACCAGGCCATTGAGTTCAAGGTAGGGAGCGCAATCCGCGGCGACAAGGAACTCAATGCACAGAGCCACATCAATGTGACGAGCTACAACGGTGCGGTGCTGCTGAGCGGCGAAACGCCGGGCGATGCCTTGCGCAAACGCGCCGAGGAGATGGCGGGTCGCGTCGAAAAGGTGAAGAAGGTGCATAACGAGTTGACGGTGGCGGCGCCGAGTTCGCTTGTCTCGCGCAGCAGTGACACGTTGGTGACCACGAAAATAAAAAGCAAGATGGTCGGCACCAAGGAGTTCAATCCGACGCGCGTCAAGGTGGTCACGGAAAACGGCGTGGTATATTTGATGGGTCTGGTGAATCATGCCGAAGCGGATGTGGCCACCGGGATCGCGGGGCACACCGATGGTGTGCAGCGGGTGGTGAAGCTGTTTGAGTATCTTGATTAGTAGCGAGTAGCTAGTAGCGAGGGGCTAGAGAAACCATGCAAATGCCCTATTTTCTTTCCCTAGCTACTCGCTACTAGCCACTAGTAACTGCACCTAAGTTACCAGCTTGAGTTTGGGTTTGCCGGAAGGCGGTGTCTCCGGCGCCGTGCCATGCGGGGTCGGGCTGCCCTCCTCGGTGTTGAACACCATGCCTTGGCCGTTTTCCACGGCGTAGATGGCGAGCACAGCGGATACCGGCAAGACAATTCCCGTCGCCACGCCGCCGAAACGCGCGCTGAATTCGACACGTTCATTGCCCAGGCGCAGATCATGCACGGCATAGGGTGCGATATTGAGCACGATGCGGCTGTCTTTCACGTGCTGCGCCGGTACGTGTACATCGGGGGCAGCGGCGTTCGCCAGCAGGTGAGGGGTGAGGCCGTTGTCCAATATCCAGTCATACAGCGCGCGCAGCAAATAGGGACGGCTCGAATTCATTTCGGACGTAGGTATGCTCATGCGGTCTCCGTTAGCAGGGTGTTGAAAAACTCTTTTTTCAGCACCCTGCGGTGCGGTACATGGATGTACCGCCATTTTCCAAACACCCAAGTGTTTGGAAAATGAAGCAAAGCAATAAAGCACATTTTTTGCTTTGTGCCGGGCAGGACGCCCCAATGCCGCGGGCGCAGGGATGCGCAGGAGCGGCCGGGTTGAAAAAGTCCTGGACGGACTTTTTCAACATCCTGTTAGCTTTCGCGCATCTCGCGCTCAATCTCGGTGAGACTGGACTGGAATGACTCGCGCGCAAACAGCCGTTCGGCATACTGCTCTACCGCCTTGGCCTGTGGCGGAAGCTCCACGCCGTAATGGGGCAGGCGCCATAACAGCGGCGCCAGGCTGCAATCCACCATCGACAGTTCGTCGCTCAGGAAAAACGGTTTCTGCGCAAACAGCGGGGCGCTGGTGGTGAGGCTCTCGCGCAATATCTTGCGCGCGCGTGTGGCCTGGTGCCGGTCAGGTTTGCCTTCCAAGATTTCCAGCGCGCTGTACCAGTCGCGTTCGATGCGATACAGAATGAGGCGGGTGCGCGCGCGAGAGATCGGATCGATGGGCATCAGCGGCGGGTGCGGGAAGCGCTCATCGAGATAGTCCATGATGATCGGCGAGTGGTAGAGCGCGAGGTCACGATCCATCAGCATGGGCAGGCTGTGGTAAGGATTGAGGCCGGCCACTTCGTGTGGCAGGTTCTCCGCTGTGACGATGATGACCTCTGCGCTGATGTTTTTTTCGTACAGCACCATGCGGGTGCGGTGGCTGTATGGGCAGTCGACGCCGGAGTAGAGCGCCATGGAGGAACGTCGCGTGGGCGCGAACAGCGTGCGCAGATCGCTGCTTGCCTTGGCCCCCCGCGCAGGGCGGGAGGGTGCCTTTGGTTTTGTCATGCCGTACTCCGGGTTGCTCGCCTGCTTGTGCGCAATTATTTCATGCCCTAGAATGGCGTCCCGATTGCGTGGGGACGCCCCCCGTCGAGATGTAAATGACCCGCAGTATAGCCCAGAGCGCCCGGTTTTTGGCGGGCACAGGGATCATTTTGCATCTGTATTGACATGGATTGTGAGCTTTGCTGTAATTGAAAACCTTTCGATAATGATAATGAATTCCGGGATGGCCATTCGGCGTCAGGCAGGAGCAGTAGCGTGGCGCAGCAGGCGCCGCTGGATCAGGAAGCACAATCACCCTTGGAGTTAATGGGTAACACCCTTGGGCGGCAGGCCTGCCGCCTCAAGGTGGTGTGTGCGGTTTGGCGTGAGCGTTCAAGGTGTGGGAGATTTACGCAATGCGATGGATTCAGTTGGATAGAGCAAAACGCGAGCCTGCCCGGCAAGGGTGCGGCGCCCTGCTGGTTGCGCTCGCGCTGGTTTGGGCCATGCCGGCCAGTGCCGATACCGCCGCACCGGCGAGCATTAAATATCCCGTCGCGCCCGAGGGTGCGCATGCGGGCAAGGATGTTGCTCAACCCATTGAGTTTCCACACGATATTCACACTGCCGTCAACAAGATCAATTGTCTTTATTGCCACACCTATGCCCGGCGCAGCAAGGTGGCCGGCATCCCGCCCACCAGCAAGTGCATGGGCTGTCACAGCGTGATCGCGACGGACAAGCCGCGCATCAAGCAGCTCACCGAGTACTGGGAAAAGAAGCAGCCAGTGCCGTGGAAGAAGGTACATGACGTGCCCGACTTCGTGCACTTCACGCATGAGAAGCATCTGAAGAAATTCATCTTCGACAATGACGAACTGGTGCAGAATCTCTCCGTGGACACCGTCGCGCCCGTCTGCGCCGCCTGCCACGGCGATCTGCGCACCATGACGGTGGCGAAGAAGATCAAGCCCATGACCATGGGCTGGTGCGTGTCGTGTCACGAGAAGAACGGCGGCCCCGGCGATTGCTGGGCATGTCATAAATAGCAGCGCGCAGGGAATAGCACCATGATGAATCTGAAGCTGAAACGCAGGGAATTCCTGCAATTGATGGGCTGGAGCACGGCGGGCGCGACGCTCGCGGGCTGCGACCTGCCCACTACCGTCACGCTGGAAGAGGGCAAGGAAGAAGTCGTCGCCTATCTCTCGCCCGAAGAGTACGTCATTCCCGGTGTAGGCGTGTGGTACGCCTCCACCTGCCTGCAATGCGCCGCCGGCTGCGGCATCCACGGCAGGGTGCGCGAGGGCCGCGCACTCAAGCTCGAAGGCAATCCCGATTCGCCGGTCAACCGCGGCAAGCTGTGCCAGATGGGCCAGTCCGGCGTGCAGACGCATTACAATCCCGACCGCCTGAGCAAGCCGCAGTTACGCAAGGACGGCAAGCTCGTCGATATCAGCTGGGACGAGGCATGGAAGGTGCTGGATGAAAAGGTCGGTGCCGCAGCCAAGACCTCCGGCGCACGCGTGGCCTGGTTTACCGGCACGGTGAGCGGCCATCAGGCGGCGCTCATCGGCGAGCATCTCGATGCGCTCGGCTCCAGGCATCACTTCGTGCACGAGGTCATCAACAACGCCGTCGGCCGCGCGGTGAACCAGGACGTGTTGGGCGAGGCCATGCCGCGGCTGGCCCTCGACCAGGCGAAGCTGGTGCTGTCGTTCGGCGCGGATTTCCTCGGCACCTGGGTTTCACCCACGCATTTTGCGACGGAATACGCCAAATTCCGCTCCGGCACGCGCGGCGTGCTGGTCGTGGCCGAGCCCAAGATGTCGCTCACCGGCGCGAACGCCGACCTGTGGCTCGCCGTGCGCCCCGGCACCGAGGGAATGCTCGCACTCGGCATCGCGCATGCGCTGATGCAGAGCGGCGTCAGCGTGCCGGATGCTGCGCGCCCCGCCGTCGCTGCCTACGCACCCGTGAAGGCGGCGGAGATCACCGGCATTTCCGCGCAGCGCATCGAACAAGTGGCTGCGCTGCTCAAGCAGCACAGCCCGAGCCTCGTGCTCGCGGGCGCCACCGTCGAAGGTCAGGAGCAGGGTTACCAGGCGGCGTCCGCCGTCATGCTGTTGAATGTGATGCTGGGCAATGTGGGTCAGACCATCGTGTCGAGCGGCGAATTCCCGTTCCCGCAGCTCCGCCCGCGCACGGGCAATACGCGCGATCTGGTCGCGTTTGCCGCTGCGGCCAAAGACAAGGCCCTCGATGTCGCATTCTTTTACGGCACCAACCCCGTCTACACCGCGCCGGCTTCGCTCGGTCTGGCGGAAGGCTTGCAGAATATCCCGTTCAAGGTGGTGCTCACGCAGTTTCCGGACGAGACCGCGGCGCAGGCCGACCTTGTGCTGCCGGTCGCATCGAGCCTCGAGGACTGGGGCACGCACGTCGCGGCCTATCAGCCGGAGCAGGGCGTTATCACCTTCCAGCAGCCGCTGATGGAGGGCCTCTACCCCGGCACGCCTGGCGTGGGCGACGCGCTGCTCAAATTGTTGAAGATGCGTGAGGCGCAGAAATACGGCGCGTTCAACGATTACTTCAGCTACCTGCAAAATGCCGTGGCCAGCTTGCCGGAGCAGTACAAGGCGAGCGGTCTTACCAACAAGCAGCTGTGGGAGCAGACGCTGCAAAAGGGCCTGCTCACGGTGGACAGCGCGCCGGGCAGCCTCAAGACCAACGTGGGCGAGATCACGCTCCACGAGGTCAAGGCCGATGCGGAGTATCCGCTGCACCTGATCCCGTCGCCGCGTCTCGGTCTGTGGGACGGGCGCCACGCCAACATCCCCTGGTTGCAGGAGGCGCCGGATCAGATCAGCAAGGTGGTGTGGGATTCCTGGGCCGAACTGCATCCCTCCACCGCCGCTAGGCTCGGCGTGCGGGAAGGTGACGTGGTGGAGATCACCTCCGCGCATGGCGCGATCAAGGTCAAGGTCTACGTGTTCAAGGGCGTGCATCCCGACGCGATCGCGGTGCCGCTGGGCCAGGGCCATGAAGGCTATGGCCGTTATGCCAATGGCATCGGCGCGAACCCGCTGAAAATCCTCAGCCCCGCAATCGAAGCCAGGACCGGCGAACTTGCGCTGTACGGCACGCGTGTCAAGGCGACCCGCACCGGCGTGCACGAAGAACTCGTCAAGGAAGGCCGCAACAACATCTCGCAACGTAGCCGCAAGCTGGTGGTAACGATCAGCGCCGAACAGTTCCGGCGCACCGAAGGAGTGTAATTCACATGTCTCTGGAAAATCTGACACAGGACTGGTCGCGCTACCGCAACGGTATTGAGGAGGGCGGCTTCCATAATTACGAGCACCGCTGGGGCATGGCCATCGACCTCAATGCCTGCATCGGCTGCAACGCGTGCTCTACCGCCTGCTACGCGGAGAACAACCTCGCCGTGGTGGGCAAGGAGCGTTTTTCCAAAGGCCACTACATGCACTGGATGCGCATTGAGCGCTACTGGGATGAAGATCAGGCGAAGGCGGAGTTTCCCGATCAGGGCGCGAACTTCCTGCCCATGCTGTGCCAGCAGTGCGGCGCCGCGCCGTGCGAGCCGGTGTGCCCGGTGGCAGCGACCTACCACACGCCGGACGGTCTGAACGCGCAGGTGTACAACCGCTGCATCGGCTCGCGCTACTGCAGCAACAACTGCCCGTATCGCGTGCGTTATTTTAATTTCTGGTCTTACCCGGAATCCGCTTGGCCGGCGCCATTGAATCTGCAACTCAACCCCGACATCACGGTGCGCGACAAGGGTGTGATGGAAAAGTGTACGTTCTGCGTGCAGCGCATCCGAGTCGCCAAGGACACGGCCAAGATGGAAAACCGCAAGATAAAGGACGGTGAATTCACCACTGCCTGCGCGCAGGCTTGCCCCACCAGCGCGATCCACTTTGGCGACCTCATGGACGCCGAGAGCGCGGTAACCAAACTGTGGGCCAAACACCAGGTCAAGCGCCATGACGACGAGGGGTTGCCGGTGAGCACGCAGCACAAACAGAATCCCGCGCTGCGCGGTTATCGTGTGCTGGAGGAACTCAACACCGACCCGTCTGTGATGTACCTCGAGCGCGTGCGCGAAGAGCTGGCCTAAGGGAACGCGTCATGAAAGAAACTGAACTACACCACGACAAAGACATCCGCGAAGATCTGGCCTGGTCGCAGATCAACAGCGATATCATGAAGAGCCTGGAGAATCCGCGCCGGGGCTTTTGGTATACCGTGATCGGCTGCCTGGTACTGCTGGCCATCGGCATCACGGCGGAAGTGCTGCAATACATGTACGGCATGGGCCGGTCCAAGAACCATCCGCACATGTGGAATCTGTACATCGCCACCTTCATCTTCTGGATCGGCATGAGCCACTCCGGCACGCTGCTGTCGGCGATCCTGCACATTGTGCATGCCGACTGGCGCAAACCGATTTACCGTTTCGCCGAGGCCATGACTACTTTCTCGCTCATGACCGCGCTCTTGTTCCCGGTGATCCATCTCGGGCGCTTGTGGAATTTTTACTGGGTGATTCCCTACGTTCCCGCGCGCGGCACCTGGCCGAATTTCCGTTCACCCTTGTCGTGGGACGGGTTCGCCATCATGACCTACCTCACGTCGTCGGCGCTGTTCCTCTACATAGGTATGCTGCCCGACCTCGCCATCGCGCGCGACAACACCACCGGCTGGCGCAAAAAGCTATACAGCACGCTGTCGCTGGGCTGGTACGGCAGCGACCGCCAGTGGCGCATCTTCCGCAAGGCCTACATGCTGATGGCGATCTTCCTGATTCCGCTGGCGGTGTCGGTGCACTCCATCGTGTCGTCCGACTTCGCCATGTCCATCATGCCCGGCTGGCACGTTACCACCTTCCCGCCTTACTTCGTGTCGGGCGCGCTCTACTCCGGCTGTGCGGCGATCGTCACCTTGTTTATCCTGCTGCGTTACTACTTCCGCTGGGAGGAGTACATGACGCTGGCAATTCTGGAGAAGATTTGCAAACTCACCTTCGCCATCGCCATGGTGTGGACGTATCTGAATCTGGTCGAGTTCGCCTCGGTGTGGTACGGCCATGACATCTATGGCAAGGAAGTGCTGTGGGCCAAGATGACCGGGGCTTACGCGCCGGTGTTCTGGAGCATGATGTTCTTCGGCTCGGTGCTGCCGTTCACGCTCGCCTTCCGCAAGCTGCGCCGCCACATCCCCACCATGATGACGGTGTCCATTCTGCTCAACGTCGGCATGTGGCTGGAACGCTGGATGATCATCTCGCCCACGTTGTCCCAGTCGTTCTATCCCTGGTCGTGGGACGTGATGTGGCCTACCCTCACGTCGTGGGGTATCGTGCTGGGCAGCTTCGGCTGGTTCGGCCTGCTGTTCCTGACGTTCGTGAAGATATTCCCGTCGGTGTCCATGTATGAAGTGAAGGAAATGGTCTACCACCGCCGCTTGGCCAGTGAAAAAGCGCAAGCCGAACGGCGCAACACCGGCGGTGCGCAGCCGGCCTTCAGCCTTAGCATGAGAAAGGAGGACGGCTCATGAAAAAGACGCGCCGCATTCTCGGTTTGTTTGGCAATTTTGATGAAGCCACGAACGCGATTTACGACATCCGCGCCAGCAAGATAGCAGGCCTGTCAGTGGATGACGTGACGCTGATCTCGCCCATCGAGCACCCGGATGTCGAGGAAGCGCTGGGTGACCGCCCGGTGAGCGTGCAGTATTTCACCTTCTGCGGCGGCCTGTTCGGGCTGGTCGGAAGCTGGTTGTGGATTGCATCAGCACAGGCCAGTTTTCTGGTGCAGCCGCAGGGCGGCAAGCCCGTGGTCACGCTGGTGTCGAATTTTGTCCTGAGCTACGAGATGATGATTCTGGGCGGCGTGCTATCCACTCTGATCGGGCTTCTGATCGGCGCGCGCCTGCCGTCCCGGCCCCATACACTGTACAGTGAAAAGGTAAGCCTCGATCAGATCGGCATTATTCTGGAGCTGGAAGACACCCAGATAGAATCGGCGAAAAATCTGTTCCGGAATCACAGGGTGCTGGAGATCAGGGAAGAGGTAATGAAATGAAAATGCGCCGACTGATCATAGCTGCGCTGCTCGCGACCACGTTCGCCCCAGCACTGGTGTGGGCTTGGCCGTGGTCGCAGGACATGATGAATCAGCCCAGCGTCAAGCCGCAGGAGCCCGCACGCGGCGGCAAGATGATGCCGTTCCCGCACCGTTCGATTCCGGTGCAAGGCATTCCCACGCAAGTCGCTGACCGAGAGGCCGCGAAGACACTCATCAATCCGATTCCGGCAACGCCTGAGTCGATCAAAAAAGGCCGCACGCTGTTCCGCATCATCTGCTCCGCGTGTCACGGTCTCACGGGCATGGCTGACAGTCCGGTGAGCGACAAGATCGGCGCGATTCCGCTGACTGACGACTATGTGCAGAAACAGCTCAGCGAAGGATGGATCTTCGGCACCATCACGTTCGGCGGCGCAGTGATGCCTGCGTACGGTGTGACCGGCGGACAGGTGGGCTCCAATGACCTGTCGGTGGATGAGCGCTGGCACGTGGTGAATTATGTGCGTCGTGCGCTGGTCAATGAGCCAGCCCCTGTGACGCAACAGGCCAAGACGCCGTAAAGCCATTTAGATACCGGAGTAGTCATGGAAAAATTTGGAAGCTGGTCCGTACTCACCACTGATTTTCTGGTGGTCCTTTATCTGGCGCTGTGCGGCGTGCTGTTCTGTTCGCTGCTCCAGATGGCGAACGCCCAGTGGCGCTTTTACGTGCGCAAACTCGCCGTGTCGCTTGCGGTGCTGTTTCCCGTTGCCTTCGTACTGTTATTGATACTGCTGTTTAACGGCGAGTCCACCTTCCAGTGGCTGAAACACGCGCAGGAAGGCGAGCACCACCTGTCCGGCTGGCACAACTACACCTTCCTCGTGGCGCGTCAGATCGTGAGCTTCCTCATCGTCGCCGGGCTGTTCGGCCTGTTTATCAAATATCAGCACCAGAGCGAGATCGACAGTTCTCCTGCCGCACAGCGGCGTCTGCGCAACGTCGCGCTGCTCATTCCGTTTGCCTATGTGCCGTATGCGACCCTGGTGGCGTGGGATTTCGAGATGACCATGATGCCGGGCTGGCACAGCGCGAGCTACGGCGCGTATCACTTCGTGAGCAACTTCCATGCGTTCCTCGGTTTCTTCGCGGTATTTCTGTTTTTCCTGAGCCGCTCCGGCAAGCTCGTCACTCCGCTGCCCGAGCACGTGATGAATTATCTGGCGCAGATGATGTTTGCCTTTACCATCCTGTGGACCTACCTGTTCTTCACGCAATACCTGATCTTCTGGTATGGGCGCCTGCCGGATAATCTTACGCGCTACAACCACATGATGTATCAGGGTTACGGCGCGTTGTGGTGGACCTTCTTCACGGTGAAGTTCGTCGTGCCGTTCTCCACCTTTTTGTTCACGGCCAACCGGCATAATCCGGTGGTGATTACGGTAGTCGGTTCCGGTATCGTGCTCGGCACCTGGCTTGAGCGCTACACCTGGATTTCCGGTTCGGTGGACCCGAAGTTCTACCACATGCCGATGACCGCAGTGTTTGATGTCGTGGTCACGCTGGCGGTGATTGTTGTGGCCTGGTTCGCTGTGCGCTGGTCACTGACCCGCTATGGATTACTCAGGAGTCAGTAAGTAAGGCTACACTTCCCGCTACGTCCCCGCCCCTTGTTTAGGGGGCGGGACAGGGTGGGGGTAGGTAAAACAGGTTTTTATTCAGGAGTCACATCATTCATGTTGTCGTCTTACTTTGTGACTCCTGACTGATCCGCGGCTGATGCGACTCTCTGCGCCGCCGGTGTGTGAACTGGCGGCGCGCGCTCATACATACACCACCCTTACGTGTTGATCAGACGCAACATCCATGCGTAAAACAGCTTCATTTTTGTTAAAGGCCGTAACGGCGGGGCTCGCGCTCGCCTTCGTCGCGGTGTATCTGTTTCCCACGCTGCTGGATAGACAGCGCGGGGCCGCACAGCCCGTGCGCCCCCTCGCCCCGGCCTCGTATGCCGAGGCCGTCGAGCGCGCCGCGCCCGCAGTGGTCAATATCAACACCACCAAGGTCGTGGCCGAGCGCAATCCGCATTTTGACGATCCGTTTTTCCAACGCTTTTTCGGCGACAATCCCGCGCTTGCACCGCGCCGTCAGCTTGAGAACAGCCTCGGCTCCGGCGTGATCGTGAGCAGCGAAGGCTATGTGCTCACCAACAATCATGTGATCGAGGGTGCGGACGATATCCATGTGGCCCTGAACGACGGGCGCAACGCCAAGGCGCGCGTGGTGGGCACCGACCCGGAAACCGACATTGCGGTGCTGCGCATCGATCTCAAGAACATGCCTGCCATCACCATCGGTGACTCTGAGAATCTGCGCGTGGGCGATGTGGTGCTCGCGATAGGCAACCCATACGGCGTCGGCCAGACGGTGACGCAGGGCATCGTGAGCGCCACCGGACGCAATCACCTTGGGCTCAACACCTTCGAGGATTTCATCCAGACCGACGCCGCCATCAACCCCGGCAACTCAGGCGGCGCCTTGATCGACAGCGCAGGCCGGATGGTGGGCATCAACAGCGTGATCTTCTCCCGCTCCGGCGGCTCGCAGGGTATCGGCTTCGCGATCCCGCTCAGCCTCGCGCAGGGTGTGATGCAGCAGATCATCAAGCACGGTCATGCCGTGCGCGGCTGGCTCGGCGTCGAGGTGCAGGAGGTGACCCCGGCGCTGGCGGAGTCGTTCGGTCTGGCCAAGGTCAAGGGCGTGATCGTGGCCAGCGTGCTGCGCGGCGGGCCTGCGGCGGAGGCAGGGGTGCGGCCCGGTGACGTGGTGCTGTTGGTGAATGACAGCGCGGTGAATGACCCGGCGGCACTGATGAACACGGTGGCGAGGGTGGTGCCCGGCACCAGCGTCCGTCTGAGCGGCGTGCGCGACGGCAAGGACATCACGTTTAATCTCCGTGTGAGCGAGCGGCCCACGCCGGCAACGCGCCAACCTTAGCCGGGCGTTTCGTCCGTGCCGGATTTGGGCGCGGGGTTGCCCGTCACCGCTTGCACGCCGGGCGGGGTCGCGAAGGTGCGCGGGATGAGCGCAGGCGGTTGATCCTCGGGCGGTTCATCCCCGCCTGCTTCCTCAATTCCTTCCTCATCTCGCTTGCGTACGTACAGGCGGGAAATCAGCAGGCCGACCTCGAACAGCAGGCACAACGGTATCGCGAGCATGATCTGCGAGATGACATCGGGCGGGGTGAGCACCATGGCGATGACGAACGCCAGCACCACGATGTAGCGCCGCTTCTCAGCCAGAGCCTCGGGCGTCACGATGCCGGCCCACACCAGCAGCACCACCACCACCGGAGCTTCAAAGGAAACGCCGAAGGCGAAAAACATGCTGAGCACGAAGTCCAGGTACTTGCTGATGTCAGTCATCACCGCCACACCTTCGGGTGCGGCCATGGTGAAGAACGCGAATACCAGCGGGAACACCAGAAAATAGGCGAAGGCCGCCCCGAGGAAAAACAGCAATACGCTTGAGATCAGCAGCGGGTAGACGAGCCGGCGCTCGTTCTTATAGAGCCCCGGCGCGAGGAACGCCCACAGCTGATAGAGCACGATGGGAATGGCAATGAATAACGACAGCCAGAGCGTGAGCTTGAGCGGCGCAAAGAAGGTGGAAGTGACCTCGGTCGCAATCATGGTTGCGCCCTGCGGCAGGCGCTCCATGAGCGGCCGGGCAATCATGGTATAGAGGTCGTTGCGGAACCAGAACAGCACGCCAAACACCAGCATCACCGAACCGATCATTTTCATCAGTCGGTCGCGCAACTCCAGGAGGTGCGCGATAAGCGGGTGTGCGGCGTCCAGCGGAGCTTCTGCGCCCTCAGGGGAGGGGTTATTTTGATCCGTCATGAGGGGCTGTCAGTGGCGCTGATGCTGCCGGCAGGGCAGCGGTGTCGCCGGGCTTTACCTCGTTATGGATCTCGCCAGCAGGAGCGGCGGCAGCATCGTCGGGAATGGCCTTGTCTTCAAGGTTGATGCCCAGGTCCTTAACGTCGGCCTCTATGCTGGAGCGGGTTTCATCGAAAATCTTGCGCAGCTCCTGCATTTCACCCTGTTGCTGTGTGAGCAGGTTGCGCAGGTCGTCGGTCTTGAACTCACGATTCATGTCCGACTTGGCGTTGGCGATCATGCGGCGCACCTTGCCCAGCCAATAGCCTGCGAAGCGCGCGACTTCCGGGAGCTTTTTAGGCCCGATTATGACGAGCGCGACCACTCCAATGACGGCGATCTCGGCCAGACTGATGTCGAACATGGCGCAGCGGAGACGAGCTTAGGAGACCTTGTCCTTCTCCTTGATAACCTCGGCCTCGATCACGAGTCCTTCGGACTGCTGCACTGTTGCAGTGTCTTCAGCAGCTTTGGCCTCCTCGGCGGTCTTCGCTTCATCGCCGCCTGAGCGCACCGAGTTGCGGAAATTCTTGATCGCGCCGCCGATGTCGCCGCCGATGTTGCGCAGCTTTTTCGCGCCGAACAGTACCAGCACGATGGCGAGGATGATGGTGAGTTGTAAGGGACTGCCTATCATGTCATTTCTCCAAAAATAAACTTTAGTTGTCAAAAGCCCGGTAAGGGTGCTCCACCGAGCAGGTGGATGTGCAGGTGGGCAATCTCCTGACCGCCGCCCGCGCCGGTGTTGATAACAGTGCGGAAGCCGGTTGCCAGGCCCTGTTTCCGTGCCAGCACGGGCAACAGGCGCATCATGTGTGCGACCAAGGCGTCGTGCCGCTCCTCCAGCTCATCGAGACTCGGCACATGGACGCGCGGCACCACCAGCAGATGCACACGCGCCTTGGGGTGGATGTCCTTGAACACGACTACCTGCTCGTCGTCGTGCACAAGCTGGGCGGGAATCCTGCCTGCGATGATGTCGCAGAACACGCACTGCGTCACCGCGCCAGTCACCGCGTCGGCCTCCGCGCCTTTTCCTCCAGCCCGGACAACCCGAAACGGCGCTCCAGCTCGCGCAACACCGCCTCCGGACCCAAGCCTTGCGCCGCCAGCAGCACCAAGGTGTGAAACCAGAGATCAGCGGTTTCGTGCACCACCTGCTCCGCGTCGCCGCCTTTGCCCGCAAGCACGAGTTCGGTGGCTTCCTCGCCGATCTTCTTCAAGACGGCGTCGAGCCCCTTGGCATGCAGGCTCGCCACGTAAGAGCTATCCGGGCTCGCGTTTTTGCGCTCCTCAATCACCCGCGCCAGACGCTCAAGCACATCACTCATATAGGGCACCTCAGCCCTTATTATATATGAGGCTGGGGTCCTTTAATACCGGGTCTACCGCCACCCAGCGCGTGCCCTCAAGCCGGTGGAAGAAGCAGTTGTGGCGGCCCGTATGGCAGGCGATGCCGCCCTCCTGCTCCACACTGAGCAGCAGCGCATCGCCGTCGCAGTCGAGGCGGATATCCTTCACCCGCTGCACATGGCCGGAGCTTTCGCCCTTGTGCCACAGACGCTGGCGCGAGCGCGACCAATACACCGCCTCGCCCCGCCGCACGGTCTCTTCCAGCGCCGCGCGGTTCATCCAGGCCAGCATCAGCACCTTGCCGCTCGCAGCCTCCTGCACAATCACCGGCGCGAGGCCCTGCTCGTCCCAGCGGATTTCAGCTAACCAGTCGTGTGTCATGGGCGGATTAAAGCAAGTTTGAAGGCCATAAAGTATCAGGCAGCGGGTGGCTAAAGTCCACCAGCACAATCTGCAATCAACCACGTAGGGTGGGCAGACAGGTCTTTCGCCTGCCCACGCTGTTTTGATTCCGCGTGGGCAGAAAAACGTGCCCACCCTACATGGCTGGTGTCATCGACATCAGCTTCACATTCAAGGCTAGGGCAATCGCATTCGCCCGCTGTTGGATACATTTTTCATAGTCGTCCAACCTGATCCCATAACCATCCATATCCTTGATGAGATGCGTCTTGAACGTATCGGCCAGCTCTTTGTTGTCTTTCTCGAATTTCCCGATGTACTCGCTGGGCGCTTTCTTCCCGATGCGATGCTTGTTCGAGTAGCCATCGATCAGGGTAATGTTGGCGATGAGGTTCGGCTCCTTGCCCTTGTGGTGCTCCTCCAGATATTTCTTCGGGAAGAAGTGATGATAGTTGCGGCTGGTAGCAATTTTCAGGTTGCTGTTGTCAAGAATCACGATGCCATTGGTATCAAAGGACTTGGGCTGATGATAAGCCAGCAAGCACAGAATCGCCTTGCAGTAAGCATTGCCAGCTGAAAACTGTGTTGTCTCGATGACCTTTGGATCCACGGTTAATTCAAGGTTGGAATAATTCGGCGTCGCGCCCTTGATGATGCTGTCGATCTTGTTGAAATCCTCGCCAAGCTTGGATTCCGTGGCGGAACTATAACGCTCGGTCAGCCCCACCCAGTAGAATAGCTGTTCCAGCAAGCGCGCCTGCTCGTTGGCTGGTTTCTTGTTGCCGGTGACATGGAAGAAATAGGTCAGCGGAACCAGCAGCGCGGGATAGGGCACAAGCTGCGAAACCGGCACCCGCAACTCCGAGCGAAGAAAATCGATGGCCATAAATAGCGCGGCCTTCATCGGCTCCCAGTTGGCGATGAAGGTCTCGCGACGGATTTTCAGAATATCCTTGCTGCGCACCGCTCTCAGCGTGATCGCCGCCACGCATTGCATGATGATGGATTCAGGGAGCGTCTCGAATTTGGCCGCCACCAGGCACTCCTTCTCCTCGTCCGAACCATCGCGCAGCAGCTCGTATTTTTCCGCCAGGTCAAAGCCCTTTGCCTCGTCGTAGGTCTTGGCCACCATGATCTCGAACACCGTCAGCGCCTTGCCGCCAGTATTGATTCGCGAAAACACCTCGCAAGCTACCTCAATGGGGTAATCCTTGATTGTGATGCTTGAGAAATCGTAGTTGGTCAGCTTGCCCTTGTAGGCTTCGATCTGCTTGAGCGTTTCACGGCTGGGAAAATCATCCAGCAGATCCGTGACCTGGCTGGTCAGTAACCGATGCACCGACAAATAACGCTTCTCTTCCTGCCTCTCCGTCACTACTATCTGCTCATCGTTTTCCTGGTCGTGGTCCAGATTGATGAAGATATCGCGGTAGTCGATCTCCTTGCCGTCCTTGGTAATGCGGATGCCCTTACGGATCGCATACAAAGAGGTAATGCGCTGCTGGCCGTCCAAGATGTACTGCACGTAGTCGCCCTGTTGGGTCTCTGGCAGCTTGTGGTTGCCCACCTCTTTGTAGCTGCGCAATTCCTCCTTGGTTTTCCAGAAGATGAAAGTGCCGATCGGGAAACCTTTGAGTATCGAATCAATCAGCTTGGCCGACTGCTCCTTCTCCCAGACAAACTCGCGCTGGAATATCGGAAGCTTGATCTGGCCGGTGTCGATCTCCACGAAGAGTGCTTCATATTTCTTGTTGTGATTGTCCGGTTGCAACAGCACAGGTTTCTCAGGCTGAATGGCTGGAGTAGCTTGTAGAGTGTCGGTCATGGGGACTTCTCGTTATCGAGCTCACAGGGATCACATCTTGTATTTTGATGTTATCAGGTGCTTCGCTTTGGGGCCAAGCACTGTAATAACACAGGCTTCAAAAAAACAGTCGCAGCAGGCGTAGCGGGGCAGGCCGAGGTCTTTTTATATCCTGACTTCAATGCCGCATTCGGCCATGCGCTGCTTGGCCTGGGCGATGGTGTACTCGCCGAAGTGGAAGATGCTGGCGGCGAGTACGGCGTCGGCCTTGCCTTCCAGAATGCCTGCGACCAGATGGTCGAGGTTGCCGACGCCACCGGAGGCGATCACCGGCACGCTTACCGCCTCGCTCACGGCGCGCGTGAGTGCGATGTCGAAGCCGCTCTTGGTGCCGTCGCGGTCCATGCTGGTGAGGAGGATTTCGCCTGCGCCGTAATCCGTCATCTTTTTCGCCCACTCAATCACGTCAATGCCGGTGGCTTTGCGGCCGCCGTGGGTGAAGACCTCCCAGCGCGAAATCCCCCCGTTGCAACCAAATCCCCCCTCGCTTTGCTCGACCCCCTTTAAAAAGGGGGTGGCCGTAGGCCGGGGGATTTGTTTGGCGTCCACCGCCACCACAATGCACTGTGAGCCGAAGCGCTCGGCGGCTTCTTTGACGAATTCCGGGTTGGCAACTGCGGCGGTGTTGATGCCTACCTTGTCGGCGCCGGCGTTGAGCATGCGCCGGATGTCACTGATGCTGCGGATGCCACCGCCGACGGTGAGCGGAATGAATACCCGGCTGGCGACTTCTTCGACCACGTGGAGCATGGTGGCGCGCTCGTCGGAGCTGGCGGTGATGTCGAGAAAGGTCAGCTCGTCGGCGCCGGCGTCGTTATAGCGCTGTGCGATCTCCACCGGATCGCCCGCGTCGCGCAGTTCCACAAAGCGCACGCCCTTGACGACACGGCCGTTGTCCACGTCCAGGCAGGGGATGATGCGTTTGGCTAGACCCATGAACTGTAGGCCGAATGAATTCGGCCCTACCCTCGTTTTTTAGACAATTTATCGGCCAGTTTCTGGCCTGCTTTGAAGTCCAGCGTGCCTTCGTAAATCGCACGCCCGGTGATCGCGCCCATGATGCCCTCATGTGCCACCTTGCACAGTGCGCGGATGTCGTCGAGGTTGGTGATGCCGCCGGAGGCGATGACCGGGATGGTGACGGCGCGCGCAAGCGCCACGGTGGACTCAATGTTCACGCCATGCAACATGCCGTCGCGCCCGATGTCGGTGTAGATGATCGCCTCAACGCCGTCCTTTTCGAAGTGCTGCGCGAGGTCAATCACATCGTGATTGGAAAGCTTGGACCAGCCGTCGATGGCCACCTTGCCGTCTTTTACATCGAGCCCGACGATGATGTGGCCGGGAAATTCCAGGCACATGTCGGCAACGAAGTGCGGCACGCTGACGGCCTTGGTGCCGATGATGGCGTAGCTCACGCCGGCGTCGAGATAGGCCTGGATGGTGTCCTCATCGCGGATGCCACCACCGACCTGGATCGGCAGATCGGGATAAGTGCGCGCAATGCGGTGGATCACCTCGGCGTTGACCGGCTTGCCGGCCAGTGCGCCGTTGAGGTCCACGATGTGCAGGCGGCGCGCGCCCTGTTCCACCCAGCGTGCGGCTACGCTAAGCGGGTCATCGGAAAATACTGTTTCATCATCCATGCGTCCCTGGCGCAGGCGCACGCATTTTCCGTCTTTAAGGTCTATGGCGGGGATTAACAGCATACAAGCATCCTCGTGTTAGGCCGTACCATTCCAGTGTAAAAAATTGCTGAGCAGGGCAAGGCCGTGGCGCTCGCTCTTTTCCGGGTGAAACTGCACGGCGAAGACGTTGTCGCGTGCAATGGCCGAGGTGAATTCGGCGGGATAAGAGGTGAGTCCGGCCACCAGGTTGTGATCGGACGGTTGCGCATAATAACTGTGCACGAAATAAAACCGGCTCTGATCAGGAATACCCTGCCACAAGGCATGTGCGCGGGCCTGACGCACCTGGTTCCAGCCCATGTGCGGCACCTTGAGGCGCGCGCCTGCGGCGTCGGTCATGTCGTCGGCGAAGCGCAGTACTTTGCCCTGCACGATGCCGAGGCCGGGCCAGCCATTGTTTTCCTCGCTGGAGTCGAGCAGCACCTGCATGCCCATGCAGATGCCAAGGAATGGTTTATTTTTCACGCACTCGCGCACCACTGCGTCGAGCTCCAGCCGTTGCAGTTCCTTCATGCAGTCGCGCATGGCCCCTTGGCCGGGAAATACGACGCGTGCGGCATTCATGATTTGCCGCGGATCGTTGCTGATCACCACGCGCGTATCTTTCTGCGCGACGTGTTCCAGCGCCTTGGCGACGGAGCGCAGGTTACCCATACCGTAGTCGATGACGGCAACGTCATTCATGATCAATGATTCAATAGAGCGTGCATCGGGAATGCAGGCAAGGGATATGGTGCGTTAGAGCGACCCTTTGGTGGAGGGCAGTTTCCCCTGCATACGTTCATCGCGCTCCACGGCCATGCGCACCGCGCGCCCAAACGCCTTGAATATGGTCTCGGCGATGTGGTGTGCGTTCTTTCCGCGCAGACTGTCGATGTGCAGCGTGACCATCGCGTGATTGGCGAAACCCTGGAAAAACTCGTGCAGCAGATCGACATCGAACTCGCCGATGCGCGCGCGCGGATAGTCGACGTGGTAGTCGAGCTCCGGGCGGCCGGAGAAATCGATCACCACGCGCGACAGCGCCTCGTCCAGCGGCACGTAGGCGTGGCCGTAACGGCGGATGCCCTGTTTGTCGCCCAGCGCCTTCACAAACGCCTGACCCAGGGTGATGCCGATGTCTTCCACCGTGTGGTGCGCGTCGATGTGCAGATCGCCCTTTGCCTGAAGGGCGATGTCGATCAGCCCGTGACGGGCAACCTGATCGAGCATGTGGTCAAGAAAGCCGATGCCGGTGTGCAGGCGCGACTCGCCGCTGCCGTCCAGATTGACGGTGGCCTCGATATTGGTTTCGAGTGTGCCGCGCTTTACGCTTGCCTTGCGCTCGGACATGGGGATGGTTCGTTTAGAGACTTGGGTAAATTATAGCAGTGAATTCACTTGTAGTCTTATAGTGCTGCGCGCAAGGCCGTCAGGAAAGCGGTGTTTTCTTGTTCCGTGCCCACGGTGACGCGCAGGCAGTCATCAAGCGTGCTGCTGGAGCCGTGCAGATTTTTGATCAGGACGCCGGCGTGCCTGAGGGCCTCAAACAGGGCGGTCGCGCGCCCGCGCGGGGTGCGGAACAGAATGAAATTGGCCTGGCTCGGAGACACTGTGAGGTCGGGCAGCGCCTGCAGGGCACGCATGAGTTGCTCGCGCCCGCTGCGGATGCGCGTGGCCTGTTCTTCCAGCAGGCCGGAGTGTTCGAGCGCGAATTCCGCGCTGGCCTGTGTGAGCACGTTGATGTTATACGGCAGACGTATTTTGTTGAACTCATCCAGCCACTGCGGGTGCCCTGCAAGCAGGCCGAGGCGCAGCCCGGCGAGCCCCATCTTCGACAGGGTGCGCATCACCAGCAGGTTGGGGTAACTCGGCAATTGCGCCATCCAACTGCGGTTGGCGAATGCGTGATAGGCCTCATCCACTACCACGAGGCCGGGGGCGGCTTCGATCACTGCGCGCACGGTGTCGTCATCGAACAGGTTGCCGGTGGGGTTGTTGGGACAGGCGAGGAACACCACGGCGGGTTGATGCTGCTCGATGGCGCTCAGCATCGCCGCGCGGTCGAGAGCGAAGTCGCTGCGCAGCGGCACGCCGATGTAATCCAGCCCAGCAAAAACAGCAATCATACGGTACATCGAGAAACCCGGTTCGGGTGTGAGCAGCGCGCGTCGCGGCCCGTTAAGCGCGAGCGCAATCATCTGTATCAATTCATCCGAACCGTTACCGAGCAGAACGTCATAGCCCTCCGGCACCGCCATGCTGGTTTTGAGGCGGTCGCGCAGTGCCTGCGCCGCCGGGTCAGGGTAGCGGTTGAGCGGCACATCACGCAGCCGCGCCAGCCAGGCGTCGATGATTTCCGGCGGCCAGGTATAGGGGTTCTCCATCGCATCGAGCTTGATGAGCCCGCGCGCCTCGGCCACGTGATAAGCGGAAAGCGCGCGTATCTCGGGGCGGATGAGTTGTGCCACTTTTCCAGCGATGGTTTCTTTCATGAAAGACAGAACGCAAAGACGCAAAGTCGCAAAGGACGCAAAGTGAAAAGAATTTTCTTGGCGTCTGGGCGTCTTTGCGTTGAGTTGTTAAGTGAGTTTGGCACCGCTACGATTTTAATCTGAACTCAGCCGAACGCGCGTGTGCCGTCAAACCTTCACCGCGTGCAAGCACCGATGCGATCTTGCCCAGTTCAGCGGCGCCGCTGGCCGAGCACTGGATCAGGCTGCTGCGCTTCTGGAAATCGTACACGCCGAGCGGCGAGCTGAAGCGCGCCGTGCGCGAGGTGGGGAGCACGTGATTGGGGCCCGCGCAGTAATCGCCGATAGTCTCCGGCGTGTAGCGGCCCATGAAGATCGCGCCGGCGTGACGGATGCGCGTCGCCCACTGCTCCGCGTTGTCTACCACCAGCTCCAGATGTTCCGGCGCGATGAAATTGGCGAGCTCCACGGCCTCGTCGAGGTCGCGCACCTGGATGAGCGCGCCGCGCGCATCCAGTGCGCGGCGGATGATCTCGGCGCGCTCCAGCGTAGGCAGCAGGCGCTCGATGCTGGCCGCCACCCGGTCGAGGAATGCGCGGTCGGGGCTGAGCAGCAATGCCTGCGCCTGCTCGTCGTGCTCGGCTTGGGAAAACAGGTCCATGGCGATCCAGTCGGGGTCGGCGTCACCATCGCAGATCACCAGAATTTCCGACGGCCCCGCAATCATGTCGATGCCGACCGCGCCGAACACCAGACGTTTGGCGCTGGCGACGTAGATGTTGCCGGGGCCGACGATCTTGTCCACGCGCGGGACGGTCTCCGTGCCATAGGCGAGCGCCGCAACCGCCTGCGCGCCGCCGAGGGTGAACACGCGGTCGACGTTGGCGACGGCCGCTGCGGCGAGCACCAGATCGTTCACCACACCGTGCGGTGTCGGCACCACCATGATAAGTTCGCCGACGCCTGCGATCCGGGCGGGGAGTGCGTTCATCAGCACCGATGAGGGGTAGGCCGCCTTGCCGCCGGGCACATACAGGCCGACGCGATCCAGCGCCGTGATCTGCTGGCCGAGCAGGGTGCCGTCGGCTTCGCGGTAAGACCAGGACTGCGCTTTCTGATGCTCGTGATAACGGCGAATGCGCTCTGCCGCTGCCGTCAGCGCGTCATGCTGCACCTGCGGCAACGCGGCGAGTGCCGCCTGCATACGCGCCTTGGGGATTTCCAGTTCGTGCACCGAGCGCGCCGTGACCTGATCGAAGCGTGCGGTGTATTCAAGCAGCGCGGCGTCGCCGCGCGTGCGCACCGCATGCACGATCTCGCGCACCGAGCGCGCGACGTCTTCATCCGCGACCTCTTCCCACGCCAGAAGTTTTTCCAGTCGGGCGCGGAAATCCGGGTGGCTGCTGTCCAGGCGTTGCATGTTATTGCGTGCTACTTGTTGCCTGCCACCGCTGCCGACAGGAGTGCGATGAGTTTCTTGATCTGCACGTGTTTCATTTTCATCGCGGCCTTGTTGACGATGAGGCGCGCGCTGATGTCGGCGATGTGTTCCAGCGCTTGCAGACCGTTCGCCTTCAGTGTGTTGCCGGTGTCCACCAGATCGACGATGCGGTCGGCGAGGCCGACGAGCGGCGCAAGCTCCATCGAACCGTAGAGCTTGATGATTTCGACCTGCACGCCCTGTGCGGCGTAATAACGGCGCGTGATGTCGACATATTTGGTGGCGATGCGCAGGCGCCGCGCGTGATCGGCGGCGGCGGGTCTGCCCGCCACCATCATGCGGCAGCGCGCAATCTTCAAATCCAGCGGTTCATACAGTCCGTCGCCGCCGTGCTCCATGAGCACGTCCTTACCAGCGACACCGATATCCGCTGCACCGTATTCGACGTAGGTAGGCACGTCGGCAGCGCGGATGATGACCAGTTTCACGTCGGCCTGATTGGTATCCAGAATCAGTTTACGGCTGGTGTCAGGATCGTCCTTGGGTATGATGCCCGCGTGCGCGAGCAGCGGCAGCGCCTCCTTGAAGAGGCGGCCTTTGGACAGGGCGATGGTCAGGGTGTTACTTGTCATATCTCATGCTCGACTAACAAGAGAAAAGATACAAGAGGCAAGAGAAAAGTTGAAGGCATGCTCGATAATGCTTTCCACTTGTCTCTTGCCTTTTTTCTCTGTTTTTAGTCCGGCACCCGGTGTATGCGTGCACCCAACTGCGTGAGTTTTTCCTCGATGCATTCGTAACCGCGGTCGATATGGTAAATGCGATCCACCGTGGTAGTGCCTTCGGCCACCAGCCCCGCCAGCACCAAGCTCGCCGAGGCGCGCAGGTCGGTGGCCATCACCGGCGCGGCAGTGAGTTTCTTTATGCCGCGCGTGATGGCGGTGTTGCCTTCCAGCGTGATGTCGCCGCCCATGCGCTTGAGTTCGTGCACGTGCATGAAACGGTTTTCGAATACCGTTTCGGCAATGATGCCGGTGCCGTCGGCGATGCAGTTGAGCGCGGTGAACTGCGCCTGCATGTCAGTAGGGAAGGCGGGATAAGGCGCGGTGTGCACATCGACCGCCCTGGGCCGCCGTCCCTTCATGTCGAGTTCGATCCAGTCAGCGCCGGTTTCTATTTCCGCACCCGCCTCGCGCAGTTTGCCGAGCACGGCGTCGAGCAACTGCGGACGTGTGTCCTTGAGTCTCACGCGCCCGCCGGTGATCGCCGCGGCGACCAGATAGGTGCCGGTCTCGATGCGGTCGGGCAGCACACTGTAACGCGTGCCCGACAGGCGCTCAACACCTTCGATGGTGATGGTGTCGGTGCCCGCGCCGCTGATGCGTGCGCCCATGCTGATCAGGCAGTTGGCGAGATCCACCACCTCCGGTTCATGTGCCGCGTTTTCGATCACCGTGGTGCCATTGGCGAGTGCGGCCGCCATCATGAGGTTTTCGGTGCCGGTGACGGTGACCTTGTCCATGACGAGTCGTGCGCCATGCAGCCGCTTGGCGCTCGCGTGGATGTAGCCGTTTTCGACCCTGATCTGCGCGCCCATCGCCTCCAGACCCTGGATGTGCAGGTTGACGGGGCGCGGGCCGATGGCGCAACCGCCGGGCAGCGACACCTCGGCGCGACCGTAACGCGCCAGCATCGGCCCCAGCACCAGTATCGATGCGCGCATGGTCTTCACCAGCTCGTAGGGTGCATAGAGTTTTTTGATCGGTCGCGCGTCCACCTCGATGTTGAGGCGCTCGTCCACGGTGAGATGTACGCCCATGCCGCCGAGCAGCTCCATCGTGGTGGTGATGTCGTGCAGGTGCGGCACGTTGCATATGGTCATCGGCGTGTCGGCGAGCAGTGTCGCGGCGAGTATCGGCAGCGCGGCATTTTTTGCGCCGGAGATGCGGATTTCCCCGTTGAGCGGCGTGCCGCCGCTGATGATCAATTTATCCATAAATTAAAATGCAATAATGAACAGCAAGCCAGGGAGTGACGCAGTAGTGAGCACTTTAAGGTGTACTGGTGCGCAGGGAAAGTGCGTGGATCGCAGACTGCATATTGTCGCCGAGTGTGGCGTAGACCATACGATGCTGTTGCAGTGTGGTTTTGCCCTGAAAGGCGGCGCTGATCACGACGGCCTCGAAGTGGGTGCCGTCCGCGCCGCTGACGTGGGCCTGGCTTCCCGGCAGCCCGGTTTCGATCATGCGTTTGATGGTGTCGGCGTCCATAAGTACGGGCTCTGGATGGGACGTTAGCATACCGTTTAAGCGCGGATTTTGTAACCTTTTTTAAGTAAAAACAGGCACGCGGCGCTGAGCAGTGCGGCAAAACCGAAGGTGATGCCGAGGCTCAGTGCCGGCGCGACGTCGGACACGCCGAGCACGCTGTAGCGGAAGCCGTCGATCATGTAGAAAAACGGATTCAGGCGCGATATGTCGTGCCACAGCGGCGGCAGGTCATGAATGGAGTAAAACACACCGCTCAGAAAGGACAACGGCAGGATAATAAAATTTTGCAGCGCGGAGAGCTGTTCATAGGTGTCGGCAAGAATCGCCGTGATGATGCCGAGCGCGCCCAGCACCAGGCTTGCGAGCAGCGCGAACGCAATCATGCCGCCGATATGCGTAATGGGTAGATCGGTAAAGCCAAGCGCTGCGAGATACACGCCCGCGCCCACCAGCAGACCGCGCAGCATGGCGGCGCCGACATAGGCGAGATAAAACTCGAGGCTGGAAATCGGCGCCAGCAGCACGAATACCAGACTGCCGTTGACCTTGGATTGAATCAGACTGGAAGAGGTGTTGGCGTAGGCGTTCTGGATCACGGCCATCATGACAAGGCCGGGCACCAGAAACGCGGTGTAGCTGATGCCGCTGTAGACCTCCACATGCTCCTCCAGCACCTGTTTGAAGATCAGTAGATACAGCAGCGAGATCATGATGGGTGTGAGCAGCGTCTGCACGGTAACCTTCAGGAAACGCCACACCTCCTTCCAGAACAGGGTGAACATGCCGCGCGGATTGCTGAACGGGTGCGATGTCATGCGGCGTCGCCGGAGAGCAGGGGGCGGCAGTAATCCGGAGGAAGACCTCTTCCAGTCCGGGCTCCTGCGTATAGAGATCGGTGATGCTGAAGCCGGCATCGCGCAAGGCGTCCAGTACGCCGGCGATGGAGTCGTTTTATTTGTGCAGGCGGAATTTGATCTGTAGTTCGTCGCGCATGACGAGCAGCGGCAGCAGCGCCTCCGGCAGCGCGGGTGCGGGGTCGTTCACGCTGAGACACAGCATGCGATAGGGATAGCGTTGCAACAACGCCGTTTTGCTGTCGAGCGCCGCGAGCCGCCCGTGGTCGAGGATGGCAATGCGATCACACAAGGCCTCGGCCTCGGCGAGATAATGGGTGGTGAGCACCACCGTCACGCCCTCGCGATGCAGGCGGCGGGTGAACTCCCACAGCATGCGCCGCAGCTCGGTATCCACCCCCGCCGTGGGTTCATCCAGCACCAGCACCTGCGGCTTGTGCACCAGGGCGAGCGCGATCAGCACGCGACGCTTCATGCCGCCGGAGAGTGCGTGGATGCTGGTGTCGGCCTTGTTCGACAGGCTCAGCGTGGCGAGCAGTTCATCCATCCAGGCGGCGTTTTCGCGCCCGCGCCCAAAATAGCCGGACTGCAAACGCAACACATCGCGTACGCTGAAGAATGGGTCATAAAGCAACTCCTGCGGCACCACGCCGAGCGCGTCGCGTGCCTCGCGGTAGTGCCGGATGACATCGTGCCCCTGAATCGAAACGTGGCCCGCATCGGCGCGCGTGAGGCCGGCCATGATGTTGATGAGCGTGGACTTGCCTGCGCCGTTCGGCCCGAGCAGGCCAAAGAACTCGCCGCGTGCGATGGTGAAATCCACGCCCTGCAAGGCATGCACCGACGCGTAGCGTTTGTGGAGGTTGTTGATGGTGACGGCGGAATTCATTGCGACAGAGGTGCGACGCGCACGACTGCGTGCGCGCTAAAATTACGAATGATTAGCAAGTGGCAGGATATTTTCCAGGCCACTGGCCTTGGCTATCGCCAGCAGTTGCGCGGGGATGTTGCGGAAGCGCAAATCCCTGCGTTGGTGACGCGCCTGGCGCAGCCACTCCACCAGCAGCGCAAGCCCGGCGCTGTCGGTACGTTCGATACCGCCGAGATCAAGTACCAGGATTGCTGCAGTACTGTCGAACAATTCGCCGCCTTGCACGTAAACCTGCGGTACGGTAGCAAAACTCAACTCTCCGGCAAGCTGGAAGTGTCCTTCACTGCCAGTGACAGCGGTGATCGTTTTCACTGGGCGATGGCGGCGCTGTTGGTTTTGAGCGTGAGCGCCGAGTCCTTGCCTTTTTGCTGGTTGCGGGTGGCGAGTTTGTCGATCAGCGCATCCAGACCGCCCTGCCTGATCTCATGCGAGAAAGTGGTGCGGTAGTTGACCGCCATGCTCACGCCGTCGATGGTGACGTCGTACACCTTCCACTCACTGCCTTTCATGTAAGCGCTGTAGCTCACGGGAATCGGCGGGCCGCCGGGGGTGCGCACTTCACTCCTGATGGTGACCTCGTCCGCAGCGGCGTCGGCTTTAAGGGGCATGTAGACGATTTTCTGGTCACGGTATTCGGCCATCGCGGTAGCGTAGGTGCGTACCAGCAGGGGGCGGAACTCCTGCACAAACTGCACCCTCTGCGCTGCGCTGGCGGTGCGCCAGTGTTTGCCGAGCACCCACCTCGACATGCGCTCGAAGTCAAAGTGGGGCAGCACGATTTCCTCGACCAGGGTGAAGAGTCGCGCCGGGTTGGCCTTGATGGCTTCGCGCTCGGTCTTGAGCGCGGCGATCATGCGATCTGAGGCCTGATGCACCATTGCCTGTGCATCATCAGGTGCCGCATAGCTCGCCGTAGTGGCGGCGCAGGCCAGCAGAATCGTCATCAGTGTTCTGGTTATAAGGTGCATGAAAATTGACTCCAGTAGAGCCATCTACGTGGGTGCATATTATAGTGCAAAAGGCTGGCCCGAACTACTGCTTGGTCGGCCCTTCCTGGGCCTTGCTGAACAGGAATTGGCCGATGATCTTCTCCAGTATTAGCGCGGGCTGGGTGAGCTTGATCTCGTCGCCTGCCTTGAGCGCCTTGACGTCGCCGCCCGGCTCCAGTGCAATGTATTGCTCACCCAGCAGGCCGGCGGTAAGGACGCTCGCGCCGGTGTCAGCCGGGATGTCGGTGTATTCCTTGTTGATGTTGAGCTTGACCACGGCCTCGTGCGTAGTGTGGTCGATGCCGATGCTCCCCACACGCCCCACGCGCACGCCCGCAATGCTCACCGGTGCGCCGACCTTGAGGCTGCCGATATTTTCAAATTTGGCGACCAGTTGATAGCCGGTGTCATCGGTGAAGGCGGTAAGGTTGCTCACCTTCATGGCGAGCACGAACAGTGCGGCCAATCCCGCCGCTACGAACAGGCCCACGGCGATTTCCAGCGTCTTCGTCTGCATCATAGTTAAAAGTCTCCGAACATTAACGCAGTCAATACAAAATCCAGCCCCAGCACCGCGAGCGAGCTGTTTACCACGGTACGCGTGGTGGCGCGGCTGATGCCCTCCGAGGTTGGCACCGTGTCGTAGCCCTCGAACACCGCGATCCAAGTCACCACGAAGCCGAACACCACGCTCTTGATGACGCCGTTCAGGATGTCTTCCTGCAGCTCGACCTTGGACTGCATCTGCGACCAGAACGAGCCGTCATCCACGCCCAACAGCCCCACGCCGACAAAATAGCCGCCGAACACACCCACCGCGCTGAACATCGCCGCCAGCAGCGGCATGGCGATAAAGCCGCCCAGCAGGCGCGGCGCGATCACGCGCGCCAGCGGGTCCACCGCCATCATCTCCATGGCGGACAGCTGTTCCGTCGCCTTCATCAGGCCGATCTCGGCGGTGAGCGCGGAGCCCGCGCGTCCCGCGAACAGCAGCGCCGCGATTACCGGCCCCAGTTCGCGCACCAGCGACAGCGCCACCAGCACGCCGAGCGACTCCTCGGCGCCGAAATCCACCAGCGTATTATAGCCCTGCAGGCCCAGCACCATGCCGACAAACAGGCCGGACACGATAATGATGACCAGCGACAGCACGCCGGTGGCGTAGACCTGCTGCAGCGCGAGGCGCGGGCGCAACAGCAGCGCGGGCAGGCCGGCGAGCACCTGCATTAAAAACAGGGAGCCGCGCCCGAGACGCTCGAAGCGTATCAGGCCCCAGCGGCCAAGGGTTTGCAGCCGGTTAATCATGGCGCGGCCCCGGGCTGATTGTTCAGCAGTTCTTCCGCGTAATCCGCCGCCGGGTAGTGGAACGGCACCGGGCCGTCCGCCAGCCCCTGCATAAACTGCCGCACCCAGGGTGAGTCTGAGTGGGCGAGATCAACGGGCGTGCCGTGGCCGATCACCTTGCCGCCGGAGAGTACGTAGATGTAATCGGCGATGGCGGCGGTTTCGTGCACGTCATGCGAGACGATGATACTGGTCAGGCCGAGCGCCTCGTTGAGCGCGTGGATCAGTTGCACGATGATGCCGAGCGAGATCGGATCCTGCCCGGTGAACGGCTCGTCGTACATGATCATCATCGGGTCGAGCGCGATGGCGCGCGCCAGCGCCACGCGCCGCGCCATGCCGCCGGAGAGCTCGCTCGCCATGAGGTGACGCGCACCGCGCAGGCCGACCGCCTGCAGCTTCATCAGCACCAGATCGCGGATCAGCATCTCCGGCAGTTGGGTGTGCTCGCGCAGCGGAAACGCCACGTTGTCGAATACATCGAGATCGGTGAGCAGCGCGCCGCTCTGAAACAGCATACCCATGCGCTTGCGCAATTGATACAGCGCGGCGCGCTTGAGCTGCGGCACGGGCTGGCCGTCCACCACGATGCTGCCCGCAAGAGGGCGCAACTGCCCGCTGATCAGGCGCAGCAACGTGGTCTTGCCGGTGCCGGAGGGCCCCATGATGGCGGTAATCTTGCCGCGCGGGATGTCGATATCGATCCCGTCGAAGATCACGCGCTCGCCGCGCGCAAAGCGCAGACCGCGGATTTTCACCAAGGGGTCGTTGGCTACGTTAGGGAAGTCTGGCATGTACCGGGCGCGGTGGGTGGATGGTTATTTTCAACAGCCGCTAAGTATCGGGAGCAGGCCTATGGAAGTCAACTTTATAAGCCGCATCGACTTGGATGGGCGACACGGATAAACTGACGCGTATCATGCAGCAACATTCCATTCCACCCGCTCAACCCGTATCGGACGGGGTTCTCTTCGCCCTGGCCTTTGTGCTCACAGCGGTTCTCGCCGCAGTCGCGGCCGGCCTCGGCGTGCGCTGGGGCTGGTGGAGCTTTGGCACGGGTTTTTCAATGCTGAAATACGCGGTGGTAGGTGCTCTGGTCTCGGTGCCGCTGTCGCTGCTGGGGTTGTGGTTCGTGGTGCGGTGCCGCAGGCGGGGACGGGGGTGGGTGCTGCTGGCACTGGTGGTGGGACTGACCGGGGTGTGGGTGCCGCTGTATACGCTCTACACGGCCCGTGGTCTGCCGCCGATTCATGACATCAGCACCGATCTGGATCATCCGCCGGAGTTTGTGGCCGTGCTTGCGCTGCGCGCGGGTGCGTCGAACCCGGCGGCCTACGGCGGTGCAACGGTTGCCGCGCAGCAAAAACGGTATTATCCGGACATCCAGCCGCTGACGCTGGCGCAGCCGCCGGCGCAGGTGTTCCCGCGTGCGCTGGCGGCGGCACAGGCAATGGGCTGGGAAGTGGTCGAGGCCAGTGAACGCGAGGGCCGCATCGAGGCGACGGCCACAACATTCTGGTTCGGTTTCAAGGACGACGTGGTGGTGCGCCTCACCCCGGCAGGGGCGGGCAGCCGCATCGATGTTCGCTCCGTCTCACGCGTGGGCGTGAGTGACCTCGGGGCCAACGCACAACGGATACGGGCTTATCTGAAAAGGCTGGCCCGCTAAAGTATAGTTAGTGGGCGGGGCGCTATGTTTAGATGGCGCGCAGGCGGGTGTTCAAGCGGCTCTTGTGGCGTGCGGCCTTGTTCTTGTGGATGAGGCCTTTGCGGGCCATGACATCCAGATTGGCTACGGCATCTTTGTAAGCAGCGCTGCCGCCGGTCTTGTCGCCGGAGGCGAGTGCAGTGACAACCTTTTTTACGCTGGTGCGCAGCGTCGAGCGCTGGCTGGTGTTCAGCTGGCGGTGCTTTTCTGCTTGACGGACGCGCTTTTTGGCTTGTAGGGTGTTGGCCAAGATCAATCTCCTGAATGCTTTTAAGCCCGCTATTATCCGGTTTTGAGCTGCACGCGTCAATGTCGTCGTAGCGTTCATCCCACGCTTTCTGCGATACTTACGGGTCTTTTTGATTCCGGCAAAATCACCGTCAGGGCACTGCGCTGAGCAAGAGTTTACTCAAATCCACCGCCACGGTTGGCGCGGTGACCCTGATATCGCGCATTCTGGGCTTTGCGCGCGACGTGGTGATCGCACGCCTGTTCGGCGCTACGAGCGGTGCCGACGCCTTTTTCGTGGCGTTCCGCATTCCCAACTTCTGGCGCCGGTTGTTTGCCGAGGGCTCGTTTTCCCAGGCCTTTGTGCCCATCCTCACGGAATACAAAACCCAGCGCAGCCACGAGGAGGTGCAGGAACTGGCCGACCGTGTCACCGGCACGCTGGGCGTGGTGCTGTTTGGGATGACGCTCATCGGTGTGGTGGCGTCACCGCTGGTGGTGATGCTGTTCGCCCCCGGCTTTCTCGACGAGCCAGATCGCTACGGCATGACGGTCGAGATGCTGCGTATCACCTTCCCCTATCTCCTGTTTGTGTCGCTGGCGGCGCTGGCGAGCGGTGTGCTGAACACGTACGGGCACTTTGGTGTGCCCGCGTTCACGCCGGTGTTTCTCAACATCGCCATGATAGTGGCGGCGATCTGGCTTGCGCCGCATCTGGAAAATCCGGTCACGGCACTGGCCTGGGGCGTGTTTTTCGGCGGCCTGATTCAGCTCGCGTTCCAGTTGCCGTTTCTGAAAAAGATACGCCTGCTGCCGCGACCGCGCTGGGGCTGGAAGGACTCCGGCGTGCGACGCATCGTGAAGCTCATGGTGCCGGCGCTGTTCGGCGTCTCGGTGACGCAGATCAACCTGCTGTTTGACACCTTGATTGCCTCTTTTCTGGTGGCGGGCAGCGTGTCGTGGCTGTATTACTCCGACCGCCTGGTGGAATTTCCGCTCGGCGTGTTTGGTATCGCGCTCGCCACGGTCATCCTGCCGAGCCTGTCGCAGAAGTACACCGAGGCCGCGTCGGGGGAGTTTTCGCGCACGCTGGACTGGGCGCTGCGCTGGGTGGTGCTGATCGGCACGCCTGCGACTCTGGGATTGTTGCTGCTTGCAGGCCCGCTGCTGATCACCCTGTTTCAGTACGGCGCGTTCACCGCGCACGACGCGGAAATGTCCACACGCAGCCTGATGGCCTTCAGTTTCGGCCTCACGGCGTACATCTCCATCAAGGTGCTGGCGCCCGCGTTTTATGCGCGCCAGGACATGCGCACGCCGGTGCGCATCGGCATCATCGCCGTGCTGTCCAACATGGTGCTGAACGCGGCGCTGGTGTTTCCGCTCCAGCACGCAGGGCTGGCGCTCGCCACCGCGTTGGCGGCGTTCATCAACGCGGGTCTGCTGTATCGCGCGCTGCGCCGGCAAAACGTTTACCAACCGCAGGCCGGCTGGGGCAAGTTTGGGTTGCGTGTGCTGGCTGCGAATGCGGTGATGGCGCTGCTGCTATGGATCGGTGTGGGCGAGATCAGCACATGGCTACAGTGGCATGCCGTTACGCGCGCTCCTTATCTGATGCTGCTGATAGTATCCGCCGCGCTGGTGTACCTCATGTCGCTGCATCTTGCCGGTGTGAATCTGAAGGCGTTGTTTAAGTCGGAGATCGAACTCGCCTTGCCACACGGGAAGGAGGGCTGATGGAGATTGTGCGCGGCATGTACAATCTGCGCGCGCGCCACCTGGGCTGCGTGGCGACCATCGGCAATTTCGACGGCGTACACCTCGGGCACCAGGCGGTGCTGGGGCAGTTGGCGGAGAAGGGTGCGGAGCTGCGGCTGCCCACCGTGGTGGTGACCTTCGAGCCGCAGCCGCAGGAATTTTTTTCCGCTCATGCGCCGTCGCGGCTCACGCGCTTTCGGGAAAAGGTTCAGGCGCTGCGCCGTTTTTCGGTGGAGCGCGTGGTGTGCCTGCGTTTCAACAAAAAGCTCGCCGCCATGGCAGCGCAGAATTTTATTCAGACGCTGCTGGTGGACGGACTCGGCGTGCGCTATCTGGTGGTGGGCGACGACTTTCGCTTCGGCCACCAGCGCCGTGGCGATTTTGCCCTGCTGCAGGAGGCGGGTGCACGCCACGGTTTTGAGGTGGTCAACATGCACACCTTCAGCGTCGCCGGTGCGCGCGTGAGCAGCACGCGCGTCCGTACCGCCCTGGCGCAGGGTGATTTTGCAACGGCGGAGCAACTGCTGGGGCGGCCTTACCGCATGTCCGGTCGCGTCGCGCACGGCGACAAGCGCGGGCGCGATCTGGGCTTCCCCACCGCCAACATCCACCTGCATCGCAAAAACGCGCCGCTGCAGGGCGTGTTTGCAGTGGAGATGTTCGGCATCCGCGGCGAGCCGGTGGCGGGCGCGGCCAACGTCGGCACGCGGCCCACGGTAGGCGGCACACGCTGCCTGCTGGAGGTGCATTTGCTCGATTTCAATGCAGACATCTACGGCTGCCACGTGCAAGTGGAGTTTCTGCACAAGCTGCGCGAGGAAATACGCTTTGCAACGCTGGACGAATTGAAAAACGCGATTGCTCAAGATTGCAAACAGGCGCGTGAATTTTTTCGGAATTGTGGCTCACGTTAGCATGAAAAATCTGAACGCAAAGACGCCAAGACGCAAAGATTTTTATTTTCTTGGCGTCTTGGCGACTTTGCGTTGAGTCTTTAAGATTTAGATAAGGGGTTGGTAGTGATCGATTACAAAAACACATTGAATTTGCCGCAGACCGACTTCCCCATGAAGGCCAGTCTCGCCACGCACGAGCCGAAAATCCTGCAACGCTGGCAGGAGATGAATCTCTACGCCAAGCTGCGCGCGGTGGGCAAGGGCCGCAAAAAGTTCGTGCTGCACGACGGGCCGCCGTATGCCAACGGCGACATCCACATCGGTCATGCGGTAAATAAAATCCTCAAGGACATTATTGTAAAAAGCAAAACCCTGAGCGGTTTCGATGCGCCTTATGTGCCGGGCTGGGACTGCCACGGCCTGCCCATCGAACTGATGGTGGAAAAGAAGATCGGCAAGGCGGGCGTGAAGGTCGATGCCGCCACGTTCCGCAAGGCGTGCCGCGAGTACGCCGCGCAACAGGTGGACAGCCAGCGCGAGGATTTCAAGCGACTCGGCGTGATCGGCGACTGGGAGCATCCCTACCTCACCATGGACTTCAAGTTCGAGGCCGGCATCATCCGCAGCCTCGCGCGCATCATTCAGAACGGCCACGTGCACAAGGGCTACAAGCCGGTGCACTGGTGCGTCGATTGCGGCTCGGCGCTGGCCGAGGCGGAGGTGGAATACGAGGACAAGACCTCGCCCGCGATTGACGTGCGCTTTGCGGTGCTGGACGACGAGGCGTTGCTTGCGCGCTGCCAGCGCGTGCCGGGACAGGAGGGCAGCGGCCCCCTGAGTGTGGTGATCTGGACCACGACGCCGTGGACGCTGCCCGCGAACCAGGCCGTGGCGCTCAATCCGGAAATGGATTACGTCGTAGTGCAATGCGTGAGCGAGCACGGCAAGGAGCGTTTGCTGCTCGCCGAGAAGTTGCTGCAGGATGCGCTGGGGCGTTACGGCATCAGCGATTATCGCGTCATCGCCACCTGCCGCGGCATCGATCTCGATGGTATCAAATTGCAGCATCCGTTTTACGCGCGCGAAGTGCCGATTATTTTGGGCGCGCATGTTACCGCCGACGCCGGTACCGGCGCCGTGCACACCGCGCCCGCGCACGGTCAGGACGATTACGTGGTCGGCATGCACTATCACCTGCCGGTGGATAACCCGGTGGGCGCCGACGGCAAGTTTCTGCCCGGTACGGAATTGTTTGCGGGCATGCACGTGGTGAATGCGAACAGCGAAGTGATCGAAGTGCTCAAGGCGCGCGGCGCGCTGCTGCACGCCGAGGCGCTGCGTCACAGTTACCCGCACTGCTGGCGTCATCACACGCCGGTTATTTTCCGCGCCACGCCGCAATGGTTCATCGGCATGGAGCAGAAATCCCTGCGCAGCGCGGCGCTGTATGCCATCGAGCAAGCACAGTGGATTCCGGACTGGGGCAAGGCGCGCATCATCGGCATGGTGGCGGGCCGCCCCGACTGGTGCATTTCGCGCCAGCGCACGTGGGGCGTACCGATAGCGCTGTTTGTGCACAAGGAAAGCGGCGCGCTGCATCCCGACACGCCGGCGCTGATCGAGCAGGTGGCGCAGCGCGTGGAGCAGCACGGCATCGATGCGTGGTTCGGGTTGAATGCCGCCGAACTGCTCGGCGCGGATGCGGCGCAGTATGAAAAAACGACGGACACGCTGGACGTATGGTTTGACTCCGGCGTCACCCACGCGTGCGTGCTGGAGCAGCGTGCCGATCTGCATGGTGTGCCGGCGGATTTGTATCTCGAAGGCTCCGATCAGCATCGCGGCTGGTTTCAATCGTCGCTGCTCACCTCCGTCGCCATGCGCGGCGCGGCGCCGTACAAGGCGGTGCTCACGCACGGTTTCACTGTCGATGCCAAGGGCGAGAAGATGTCGAAGTCCAAGGGCAACGTCGTCGCGCCGCAGAAGGTGATGAGCAACCTGGGCGCGGATATCCTGCGCCTGTGGGTCGCGGCCACGGACTATCGCGGCGAGATGAGCGTGTCGGATGAAATTCTGAAACGCACCGCAGATGCCTACCGGCGCATGCGCAATACCGCACGCTTCATGCTGGCCAATCTGAGCGACTTCGACCCGGCCAAAGATAAGGTCGCCCCCGCCGACATGCTGGCGCTGGACCGTTGGGCGGTGGATTGCGCTTATCGTTTGCAAAAAGACGTTGTTGAGGCGTATGAAAATTACGAATTCCACGTGATCTATCAGCGCCTGCATAATTTCTGTGCGGTGGACATGGGCGGGTTTTATCTGGACATCATCAAGGACCGCCAATACACCACTCAGAAAAACAGCCTGGCGCGCCGTTCCGCGCAGACCGCGATTTACCATATCGTCGAGGCATTGGTGCGCTGGTTCGCGCCCATCATGAGCTTCACGGCAGAGGAGATTTGGTGTTACCTCCCCGGCGAGCGCAAGGAATCGGTGTTGCCATCAGTGTTAATGGCGACCTGGTACGACGGCCTGTTTCCGCTGGATGCCGCCACACCGGATGCCGAGTCATGGGGCAAGATCATCGCCGTGCGCGAGGCCGTGGGCAAGGAGCTGGAAAAGCTGCGCGCGGCCGGCAGCATCGGGTCATCACTCGATGCGGAGGTCGATATTTATTGTGACGAAGAGTGGCGCATGCCGCTCACCACGCTGCACGATGAATTGCGCTTCGTGCTCATCACCTCGTACGCGCGCGTGCATGGCACAGACGCGAAGCCGGTAGACGCGCAAGAGGGCGTGAAAGGCCTGTGGATCAGGGTGCAGCCTTCAGCGCACGAAAAATGCATCCGCTGCTGGCATCATCGCAAGGACGTCGGCATTGAGAGCGACCACCCGCAAATCTGTGTGCGCTGCGTCGAGAATGTCATAGGCAAAGGCGAAGCGAGGAGTTACGCTTGATTTTTTCAGAGGTCTCTAATGCTTAAATGGCTATGGCTCTCCGCGCTGGTGGTTGTTCTCGACCAGTCGAGCAAATATCTCGCCAGCCATTGGCTGCAACTGTACGAGTCGGTGGCCGTGCTTCCGTTTTTCAGCTTCACACTGCTGCACAACCCCGGTGCGGCGTTCAGTTTTCTGGCCGACGCCGGCGGCTGGCAGCGCTGGTTCTTCACCGGCATCGCGCTGTTCGTGAGCGTCGTCATCATCGCATGGCTACGACGGTTGCCAGCAGAAGAAAAATGGCAAGCGGCGGCCTTGTCGCTGATACTCGGCGGCGCGCTGGGCAACGTGATCGACCGCATGCGCCTCGGCTACGTCGTTGATTTTCTCGATGTCTATTATCAGCAATGGCACTGGCCGGCGTTTAATATCGCGGATTCCGCCATCACCGTCGGCGTGGCGATATTGTTGATGGCGACATTGCGAGGAAGCAAGAAACCTGCTTAGTTTGAGCGTGAGCGCAGGGTTGCGTTATTGGTTGACGGTTAAGCAGGCTTTGGTACACTGATAATTATGGTCAAGCAGCCCATAACGCATTTTTTGACCGGAGCTTTACGCCATGAAGATTAAATATTTCCAGGATACGGACACCTTGCATATTGAGTTTCGATCTGCTGAAGTTGTCGAAACCAAAGACCTCGATGAAAACACCCTGCTCGACATCGATAGCAGCGGCAATATTTGCGCGATCACAATAGAGCATGCCCAGAAGCGCGCGGATATTCCCCACTTCTCTTTTGAGCAAATTGCGGCCTGACCGCTTGCTCAGGCGTGCATTGATATTCACGCAATCTTCATTCGGTGGGTTACGGCTTGCGCCTAACCCACCCTACGATATCTGCTTTACCCATGCCGGAGGCGGAGCGGGGCTTTGCAAAGCCGGTGTCTGCCTGTAACCTAGCGTTGTCATGTTGCTCAAGTTCACCAAGATGCACGGCCTCGGCAATGATTTTGTCGTGATCGATGCTATCTCCCAATCCGTCGCATTAACTTCCGAACAGGTGCGTTTTATCGCCGACCGCCATTTTGGCGTGGGCTGTGACCAGCTTTTGCTGGTCGAGCGTACGCGCAGTCCGGGCGTGGATTTTTCCTATCGCATCTACAACGCCGACGGCGGCGAGGTGGAGCAGTGCGGCAACGGCGCGCGCTGCTTCATGCGCTTTGTGCGCGACGCGGGCCTCACAGACAAGAATGAGTTGGTGGTGGAAACGCGCTGCGGTATTATCCGTCCACGCATGGAACCCGACGGTCAGGTGACGGTGGACATGGGTGTGCCGCGCACGCGGCCGGACGAGGTGCCGTTCATCGCCGAACACGAGTCGCTGAGTTATCCGTTGCTGGTCGATGGACAACAGATCGAACTCGGCGTGGTGTCGATGGGCAACCCGCATGCCGTGCTGCGCGTAGACGACGTGGCGCGCGCGCCGGTGGCGACACTGGGGCCGAAGATCGAGGCGCACGAGCGTTTTCCGAACCGCGTCAACGCCGGGTTTATGCAGATCGTCGACCGCGCGCACATCCGCCTGCGCGTGTTCGAGCGCGGCGTGGGCGAGACGCTCGCCTGTGGCAGCGGGGCATGCGCCGCTGTGGTGGTCGGTCACCGGCAGGGACTACTGGATGATAAAGTAGACGTGGAGTTGCCGGGAGGGCGGCTCCTGATAAACTGGCGCGGGAACGGTACGGAGGTCAGGATGACTGGCCCCGCTACGCGCGTATTCGAGGGACAATTGAAACTATGAACACACCGCAGGAAATGACGGACGAACCGGGGCTGGAAAAGCGGGTGATCGAATATTTGCGCGCGCATCCCGATTTCTTTGTGAGCCATGCCCCGCTGCTCGCGGAACTCACGGTGCCGCACGCGAGCGGCGAGGCGGTGTCGCTGATTGAGCGCCAGGTGTCTGTGTTGCGCGATCAGAACTGCCAGTTGCGGCGTGAGCTTATGGACCTGGTGCAGATCGCGCGCGATAACGACCGGCTGAATGATCGCGTGCGGCGTCTCACCCTCGGCCTGATGGAGGCGAAGGACATCAACGGCATTCTGCAAACCCTGCAGGACAGTCTGAGCAGTGACTTTGATGCCGATGCGGTGGGACTGTGCCTGTTTGCGCCGCTCGCCGGGCCGTTGCCTGAAACCGATCACGGCGTGGAGTTTCAGGTGGCCGCGCCCGGTGCGGAAAATCTCGCTGCCTTCAAGAGCGTGATCGAGGCAGGCAAGCCGATGTGCGGGCGATTGCGGCCCGCACAGTTGCAGGCGCTGTTTGCGGACAAGGCAAGTGAGGTGGCTTCGCTGGCGGTGATTCCGCTCTCGCAGGGTGAGGCGCAGCCCTGTCTCGGCCTGCTGGGTGTCGGCAGCTTCGAGGCCGAGCGCTTCCATCCCGCCATGGGCACGATGTTTCTCTCGCATCTGGGCATGATCGTCGCCCAAGCGCTGAAGCCCCATCTTGCATCTTGAGCAATTCGTCATTCTGCTATGCATGAAGACCAGTGCCAGTGGTTGGAGCGGTTTTTTGTGCACCTCGGCGCCGAACGCAGCCTGTCGCCGCTTACGCTCAAGGCCTACCGGCGCGATCTCGCTTGCCTGATAGGGTTTTGCCGTGAGCGCGGTATCGACGCGTGGGCAGAGATCGACGCCGAGGTCTTGCGCAACTTCGTCTCTGCGCGTCACCGCACGGGCTTGGGTGGGCGCAGCATCCGGCGCGAGTTGTCGGCCGTGCGCGCGCTCTTTAATTATCTGCTGCGCGAAAACAGGGTGACGCACAACCCCGCGCTCGGCATCAGCGTGCCCAAGTCGCCGCGCCTGTTGCCGCGCACGCTGGATGTCGATCAAATGAGTCGTCTGCTCGCGGTGGAGGCGCAGGGTACGCTGGCCAGCCGTGACCGCGCCATCATGGAGCTGATGTACTCCTCCGGCCTGCGTCTCGCGGAGCTCATCAGCCTGAATCTCGGCGACGTCGATCTCAACGACGCCACCGTGCGCGTTACCGGCAAGGGCAACAAGACGCGCGTGGTGCCGGTCGGGCGCTATGCGCGCACGGCGCTGCGCGAATGGCTGAAGCAGCGCGTGTTGTGTGCGAGGCCCGACGAGCGTGCACTGTTTGTAGGCCATCGCGGGGGCAGGCTCACGCCGCGTGCGGTGCAATTGCGGTTACGCGCCTGGTCGCAGATGCAGGGTGTCGGCGGCGCGGTGAGTCCTCATATGCTGCGCCACTCGTTCGCGAGCCACCTGCTGGAGTCGAGCGGCGATCTGCGCGCGGTGCAGGAGCTGCTCGGTCACGCCAACATCTCGACCACGCAGATTTATACGCACCTCGACTTCCAGCACCTCGCCAAGGTGTACGACGCGGCGCATCCGCGCGCAAAAAGGCAGAGAAAAGAGTAAAGCGACAAGAGAAAAGATATCAAGGTAAATATCCGGCCCGGATTTTCTGGGAGACTCTTCTTTTTCGGCGTGGTGGGGGAGATGTTCGGCATCGGCTATGCGTTTACTGTTTCCGCGTGCTTGATGGCCTTGATTACAACAACACTGATATTTGTGCGGCGCAATGCGCGCGCACACTGAGAAGGACTGATGGATTTTCTGCACTCACTGCTGGAGTCGTTGCTGGTCTGGATAGGTCAGCATCCTTACTGGGCCGGTACCGCCGTATTTCTGGTGTCGCTCGCGGAATCGCTGGCCGTCGTCGGGTTGTTGATCCCCGGCACCGTGGTGATGTTCGGTGTGGGTGCACTGGTGGCGGCGGGTGCGATGGAGTTGTGGCCCACCCTTGCGCTCGCCGCTGCGGGCGCGGTGATGGGCGATAGTATGAGCTACTGGCTGGGTTATCACTACCACGACCGCTTGCGTCAGTGGTGGCCGTTTAACCGGCACCCGGAGTTGCTGCGGCGTGGTGAGGAATTTTTTCACCGTCACGGTGGCAAGAGCGTGCTGCTCGGGCGCTTCATCGGCCCGGTGCGCCCCGTGATTCCGGTGGTGGCGGGCATGTTGAACATGCCGCCGCGCCGCTTCATGGTGGTGAACGTGCTTTCCGCGCTGGGCTGGGCGCCCGCCTATATTTTGCCCGGCGTGGTGTTCGGCGCTTCGCTTGGTCTCGCCTCCGCCGTCGCTTCACGCCTCGCGGTGATCGTGGTGCTGCTGCTGGTGATCCTGTGGATTACGGTGTGGGCGGTGCTGCATATTGTGAAGCTGCTGCAACCGCGTGCTGAAACATTAGCCGGACGGTTGCTGGGCTGGAGCCGGAAGCACCCGATGCTGGGTGTGATTACCGCCGTGCTGGTGGATCCCAAACAGCCGGAGTTGCGCGGCATGGCCATCTGGGCGCTGCTGTTGCTTGTCCTGGGCTTGGGCCTGCTGGGGTGGCTGGAAGCGCTGAACACCGCGCCCCTCGCGCGGCTCGACAATGCCGTGTTCTATATCCTGCAAGGGTTGCGCACGCCGTGGGCGGATCAGTTCATGGTGCTGCTCGGCCAGTGGGGTGACGCCCAGGTGATCGTGCCGCTCATGCTCGCCGTTACGCTCGCGCTCGCGCTGTTACAGCACCGGCACGCGGCAGCGCACTGGATTGCGGCGGTCGGCTTTGGTCTGCTGTTCGTCGTCGGCATGCAGCTCGTGCTGCACCTGCCGCGCCCGCTGTATACGTTGCCGGGCCAGCTTCAGATATTTTCCCATGCGGCGATGAGCATGCTGGTGTACGGCTTTCTCGCGGTGCTGCTGGCGCGCGAGTTGCCCGCCCCGCGGCGCTGGCTGCCTTATGTCGGCGCGAGCATGCTGATCGTGGGTGTGGCGGTGGCGCGTCTCTATCTGGGCGTGCACGGATTGTCCGAGGTTTTGGCCGGACTGTTGGGTGGGCTGCTGTGGGCGGCGCTACTGGGCGTGAGTTACCGGCGTCACCTGGCGCCACCGGTGCCGTTCGCTATCCTGGGCGCGACCAGCGCGCTTGTGCTGCTGCTCGCGGGTGCAGTGCATATCAGCATGCATCATGCGCGCGACGTGGAGCAGTACGCCGTGCGCCACAGCGTGCGCACTGTGGATGCGGAGGCGTGGTGGAATGGCGCGTGGCAAGACCTGCCCGCCTATCGCAAGGATTTGCAGGGCGAGCCGAGTCAGCCGCTCACGCTGCAATGGCTGGGTAGTATCGGCGAGTTGCGCCGCACCCTCGCGGCACGCGGCTGGCACGAGCCGGTCGAGCCTGGATTGAAGACGATGCTCGTCTGGCTCACGCCCGGCCCCACACTTGCGGAACTGCCGGTGCTGCCGCAGGTGCATGACGGGCGGCATGAGTTACTGCTCATGGTGCGCGCGCTGCCGGGGCAGGAGCGGCAACTGGTGCTGCGTCTATGGGCGGCGGATGTGCGCGCGGCGGACGGCAACACGCCGCTGTGGGTAGGCAACGTGACACGCCATCACGTCAGCAAAAAGATTCCCTTGTTTACCGTGGCGCGCAGCGAGGCGGTGTTCAGTCAACCGCTGGCGGAATTTGAGCGCACGCTGGACGGGCTGGAGTGGAAGCGCGTGCAGCGCATGGGCTTGCGGGAGGCGCGCTACAACCACTGGAATAGCGAGGTCATCCTGCTGCGCGCTGCACCGGGTAACTAGAGCCTATCTTAAAATTCCCTTCGCTAACGCTCGACCCCCTTAAGCAAATCCCCCCCCTCGCTCGCGCTCGACCCCCTTTGCAAAGGGGGTGGCCGCAGGCCGGGGGATTTGGGGCCGCGCTGGCTAACAAATGTTGTCAGCTCACTGGCGCGCGCTGGCGCAAGGCCTCCAGCAGCCGCTCGTGCAGTCCGCCGAAGCCGCCGTTGCTCATGATGAGCACGTGATCGCCTGCGCGTGCCTGTTGCACCAGATGGGCAACGATGGCGTCGACGGAATCAAACACGTATCCCTTGTCCGCGAGCATAGCGGCCACGCCGGAGAGGCTCCAGCCAAGGTCGGGTGGCGCGTACAGCAGTACGCTGTCGGCCCCGGCAAGTGAGGGGCCGAGTGTGTGCTGGTGCACACCCAGGCGCATGGTGTTGGAGCGTGGCTCCAGCACGGCAATTATGCGCGCACTGCCGACGCTGCGCCGCAGGCCCGCGATCGTGGTGGCGATGGCGGTCGGATGGTGGGCGAAATCATCATATACGGTCACGCCGTGCACCGTGCCGCGTATTTCAAGGCGCCGCTTGACGCCTTGAAACGCGCCCAGCGCATCGATGGCAACGCCGGGTGTGACGCCGGCATGCCGCGCGGCGGCAATGGCGGCGAGCGCATTGTGCCGGTTGTGCTCGCCCAGCAATTCCCAGCGCAGGCATCCCTGCCTCTCACCGCGCCAGAAGATGTCGAAGCCGCCGTCCGACTCGTCCGGGCCCGCCGCCCAGCCGGTGTCGCCGCCGAACGTCTCCACCGGGGTCCAGCAGCCGCGCTGTAATACACGGCCGATGGCCTCATCCCGGGCGTTGGCTACGATCAGGCCGGAGGCGGGGACCGTTCTCAGAAAATGGTGAAATTGCAGCTCAATTGCAGCAAGATCGGCGAAGATGTCAGCATGATCGAACTCAAGATTGTTCAGAATGGCGGTGCGCTGGCGGTAATGCACGAATTTGGAGCGCTTGTCGAAAAAGGCGCTGTCGTACTCGTCGGCCTCGATGACGAAGAATGGGGCGGTACCGAGGCGCGCCGTATCGCCGAAGTTATGCGGCACGCCGCCGATGAGAAAGCCGGGTTGCAGGCCGGCGTACTCCAGGATCCAGGCCAGCATCGAACTCGTTGTCGTTTTGCCGTGGGTGCCGGCCACGGCGAGCACCCAGCGTCCGCGCAGGATATGTTCCGCCAGCCACTGCGGCCCGGAGATGTAGTCGATGCCGCGATCGAGCACATATTCCACGGCGGGATTGCCGCGCGAGAGCGCGTTGCCGATGATGACGCAATCGGGCGCAGGATCGAGGTGTTGGGGCAGGTAGCCATGCTTCACGGCTATGCCGAGCACGGCAAGCTGCGTGCTCATCGGCGGATAGACGTTGGCGTCCGAGCCGCTGACCTCATGGCCCGCCTCGCGCGCCAGGCGCGCAATCCCGCCCATGAGGGTGCCGCAGATGCCGAGGATATGGATGTGCATGGTGTCAGCTCGCGGCCGTTGCGAACACCATGCTCACGGTGAGTTCCACCAGGAAGTAGCCGAAGCTCACGATGATGCCGAGTCCGAGTGGCATCGACAGCGCATGGCGCAGGATGTGTGCGACCACGGCGAGATTCCACAGCAGCAGCACCAGCAGCAGCACCAACTGCACTATCGAATTTTGGGTGCCGATGATCGGCCAGGCCACGAGGCCGAGCAGCGCGCCGCTGCCCAGCAGCGCCGTCAGGGTCTGTTGCAGGCGCTCCGGGAAGTGGCGCAAGAGCAGTGCGCTGTGCGTGAGCAGGACGATCACCAGTGTGTCGAGCACGGCCCACAACGCTGCGCGTCCGAAGCCGAGATCGGGCAGCGACAAGCCCAGGCCGGCGAGGATGTAGGCAGCGAGCGCAGCGGCCGTCAGCGCGGGCGCGACAGGCAGATCCTGCGGCTTGGCGCGCAGCAGGCAGAGATTGATAAATATCTTGAGCAGTGGCATTTGTACTCAATCGTATCAAATTTCCGCAGACCGGACATGCTAAGATTCCCAGCACCATGCAAGACATCTATGTAGATACTCCGCAGCAATTGACAGAACTGTGCGCCCGGCTGCGCGGCATCACATGGATTGCGCTCGACTGCGAATTCATGCGCGAGAAGACCTATCACGCGCAACTGTGTCTGCTGCAAATCGCCACGGACCAGGTTATCGCGTGCATCGACCCGCTCGCGCTCACCGATATGACGCCGTTGCTGGATGTCATCTACGACTCCTCCATCACCAAGGTGCTGCACTCATCGCGCCAGGATCTGGAGATTTTTTACGATCTGCGCGGCGATCTTCCGCGCCCCGTATTCGACACCCAAGTTGCTGCGGCGCTGCTGGGTTATGGCGATCAGGTCGGTTACAGCGCGCTGGTGAACGGCATGCTGGGGGTGCAACTCGACAAGTCGCAAACCCGCACCGACTGGTCAACGCGGCCACTCTCGGTGGAGCAATTACAATACGCAGCGGATGACGTGCGCTATCTGGGCAAAATTTATTCCGACCAGCGCGCTGAACTCGAACAGCGCGGACGGCTCACGTGGCTGGACGCGGACTTTGCCGAACTGACGGATGTCACGCCTTATCGCAATGCGCCCGATGATGCGTGGCGCCGCGTGCGCCAGGCCAACACCCTGAAGGGCGCGCAACTGGCCGTATTGCGCGCACTGGCGGCGTGGCGGGAGCAGCGGGCGCGTGCCAGCAACCGTCCGCGCAAGTGGATCATCAGTGATGATGCGTTGCTCGAACTGGCACGCCGCATGCCGGGCAATGCGGATGCACTGGCCAAGGTGCGCGGGCTGGAAGCGTCCACCCTCAAGCATCACGGTGCGGAACTGAGCGGGATCATTCAAGGCGCGAAATCCCTGGCGCAGGGAGAATGGCCGGTGCTGGAGTCCCCGCACCGCCTGACGTCCGCACAGGAGGCGCTTGCCGATGCCTTGATGGCCACGGTGCGGCTGCGTGGTGCGCAGAGTGCCATCAGCACCGCGAGCTTAGTCACGCGCAAGGAACTGGAGCGGCTGGTGCTGGGCGAAACGGATCTGCCCATCCTGCACGGCTGGCGCGGTGCGCTGGTGGGGCAGGATTTGCTCGCGCTGTTGCAGGGTGAACGTGCGCTGCGGGTACAGGAAGGCAGCCTGAAAATTACTCAGGAGTCACAAAGCAAGGCGACAATGTGAATGATGTGACTCCTGAGTAAACACACTGTTTACCCTACCCCCACCCTGTCCCGCCCCCTGGACAAGGAGCGGGTACGCAGCGGGAAGTGTAGCCTTGCTTGCTGGCTTATGAGTATCTCTGCCGCATGACGTTGACCGCAATCAAGCGCGGTTTTATAGTGGGCACTGATGATCCGGTGCGAATCAAAAAAAGAGATGGATGCAGCATGACCACGGACAATACCCTATCCACCGGCGAGAATGAGCTTAAACGGCTTGAAGCACGCATTGATGAACTGATCCGCGATTGTGATTGCCTGAAGAGCGAAAACATCGACCTGCGCAAGCGTCACGCCCTGTTGCTGGAGGAGCGCGCTGCGTTGGTGGACAGTACCACGCAGGTGCGCAGCCGCGTGCACGGTGTGATCGAGCTTGCGTATTCTGGAGCGTGAAACGTGAAGGCTGAAACGGTCACTGTGGCGGTGCAGATACTCGGCAAGGAGTACCGAGTGGCATGTGAAGTGCATGAACGTGATGCACTGCTCGCCTCGGCACATTATCTCAACGACAAGCTGCGCGAGATTCGCGACAGCGGCAAGGTGATAGGCCTTGAGCGCACGGCGGTCATGGCGGCGCTCAACATGGCGAACGAATTGCTGGAGCAGCGCGCGCGCAAGGAAGACTACATGCTGACCATGGGCACCAAGGTGCGCGCGCTGCAGGACAAGATAGAGGCCGCTCTGACCAAGGGCCGGCAGATGGAAATATAGAGGCTGTAAATTTTTAGAGACTGGAAGATCGGACGGTGCTAATCTTGAGTCTCGATGTTTTAGTTTGGTTGTGGCATCCCCTGCGGTGTACGTGAGCAGGCCAAGTAAACCCTTGAGCCTTAATTCAACCCTACGGGACCCTCTACTGATGTTGTTGTGCATGTCCTCCCCGTGAGGAAAGCCTGATACATCATCCAGGTTCCCACCTGAACCCCCAGGTTCAAGGTCAATGGTTTGTAACGGCACAGGCGGGGGATGTCTCTTTACTATAGTGTCCTAAATCTACTGCGCGTCTTTGATGCGGGTGCGTGAGGTGCTCAGAATCTGGGGCCGCGTAGCGGCAGACTACTTGCACACTCCGGTTCCTGCGTTCCACCGTCCCAGCCTAAAATCCGCTCGCTACGATTTCTGACACCATGTATATTTATTGGCGTCCTTTTTCCTGTACTCTTTGCCAATGTCCTCCCACTCCGAAATTCGTGCCCGCCTGCGGCAACAGCGCCGCGCGCTGAGTCTTGCCGCGCGCGTATCGGGCGCCAAACAAGTGGCGCGGCGCCTCGCGGCGACTCCTCTATTTCGCGCCGCACGGCGTATCGCCGTTTATCTGTCGAACGACGGCGAGATCGATGTCGCGCCGCTGTTGCGGCGCGCATGGGCGTGCGGCAAAACGTGTTATTTGCCGGTGCTGCGGGGCAAACGGCTTGGCTTCGCGGCGTATCGCAGGGGCGATGCTTTGCGTCGCAACCGCTTTGGAATTCCCGAGCCCGCACTCCCCGCGCGCAAGCTGGCCGGCGCCCTGGCGCTTGACCTGATACTGGTCCCGCTGGTGGCGTTTGATGCGCAGGGCCACCGCCTCGGCATGGGCGCCGGTTTCTACGACCGCACGCTGGCCGCGCGCGCACGGCGCACACACTGGCGGCGTCCGCGCCTGATCGGCGTCGCGTATGATTTTCAGCAGGTGGCGCAGCTGGTGCCCGCGCCGTGGGATGTGCCGCTGGACGGTGTCGTGACGCCCGCGCAGTGGCATATAATAATGCCATGAACCGCAAGGAATTCGCGCGCCGCCGCAAGGATCTGATGCAGATGATGGGCAAGGGCGCGATGGCCATTCTCCCCGCCGCGCCACAGCGTCTGCGCAACCGCGATGCGGAATATCCCTATCGTCAGGACAGCGACTTTCACTACCTCACCGGCTTTCCGGAACCGGAGGCGGTGGCGGTGCTGATTCCCGGGCGCAGGCACGGCGAATATGTTTTGTTTTCTCGTGAGCGTGATATCGAGAAGGAAACCTGGCACGGACGCCGTGCGGGGCAAGAGGGTGCATGCAAGGATTACGATGCCGATGATGCGTTTCCCATCAGCGACATCGACGACATCCTGCCCGGCTTGATGGAGCAGTGCGAGCGCGTGTTTTACGCCATGGGCCAGGAGTTCGATCAACGTCTCATGCAGTGGGTGAATCAGATCCGCCAGCAGTCGCGCAGCGGCACGCGCGCGCCCACCGAGTTTGTGGCGCTCGATCATCTGGTGCACGAGATGCGGCTCTACAAAAGCCGTGCCGAGATCGGCACCATGCGCAAGGCGGCCGTGATCGCCGCCGCCGCGCACCGGCGCGCGATGCAGGCCTGCCGTCCCGGCATGATGGAGTACCAGCTCGAAGCGGAGCTGCGCCACGAGTTCCTGCGCTCCGGCAGCCAGGCCCCGGCCTACAACCCCATCGTGGGCGGCGGCGCCAACGGCTGCATCCTGCATTACACCGAAAACAACACGGCGTTGAAGGACGGCGATCTGGTGCTCATCGACGCCGGTGCCGAGCTCGACAATTATGCGAGCGACATCACGCGCACCTTTCCCGTCAATGGCCGTTTCTCGCCCGCGCAGCGTGCCGTATATGAAGTCGTGCTGGCGGCCCAGACCGCCGCGATCAACAAGATAAAGCCCGGCAACCACTGGAACGAACCGCACGCGGCGGCGGTACGCGTGCTCACGCAGGGGCTGCTAGATCTCGGCCTGCTCAAGGGCAAACTGAGTACGCTGATCAAGAATGAGGCCTACCGGCGTTATTACATGCACCGTACCGGCCACTGGCTCGGCATGGATGTGCATGACGTGGGCGACTACAAGGTGGGCGACACCTGGCGCATGCTGGAGCCGGGCATGGTGCTCACCGTCGAGCCCGGGCTTTACATTCCCGCAGGCAGCAAAGGCGTGGCGAAAAAATGGTGGGATATCGGCATACGCATTGAAGACGATGTGCTGGTGACTGCCGGCGGCCACGAGGTACTGAGCGCGCCTGCACCGAAGACGGTGGCGGAAATCGAGGCAGTGATGGCGGGCAGTTGGCCGCATTAATTTGTAATGTTACAAAGATTAACGCAAAGACGCGAAGACGCAAGGATCAAGATGTTCAAAAACTGCCGGCATCATGCCGGCAGATAATATCCGTACTGCACATTACCAGCTTTAGCATAAAGCCTTTCTCTTTGCGTCTTCGCGTCTTCGCGTTGAAATTCTAAAGGTAAAAAACTGCGCGACAATGAATACTGACTACGACATTCTTATCATCGGCGGCGGCATGGTCGGCGCGAGCCTCGCCAGTGCGCTCGCCGATGTGCAATTGCGCGTCGGCGTGGTGGAGGCGGTGGCGTTCAATCACGCGCAGCAGCCGAGTTATGACGAACGCACCACCGGGCTGTCCTACGGCAGCCGGCGCATTCTGGAGACCATCGGCCTGTGGGGCGCCGTCGCCGATCAAGCGGTGCCGATCAAAAAGATTCACATCTCGGACCGCGGCCATTTCGGCTTTACGCGGCTGGACTGCGCCGATCATGGCGCGGAGGCATTCGGCTACGTCATAGAAAACCGCGTGCTGGGTGCTGCCCTGATGCAGCGCATGGCGTCGTCCACCCATATTGAATTGCTGTGCCCCGCCACGCTCGCCGATCTCCGCGTCGATGCCGACGCCGCGCGTGCCACCATTAAATGGAATGACGGGCGCGAGCAGACGCTGAGCGCGCGGCTGGTGGTGATCGCCGACGGCCAGAAATCCGTCGCGCGTGAACGGCTCGGCATCAGCACTACGCAGCGTCACTACGGGCAGAGTGCGCTGGTGACGACGGTGACGCCCGATCGCGGGCACGACCATACCGCCTACGAGCGTTTCACTGCAACCGGGCCGCTGGCGGTGTTGCCGATGAGCGGTCAGCGCTGCGCGGTGGTGTGGACGCTGCGCGATGCACAGATCGAATCCGTACTCGCGCAGAACGACGCTGAATTTTTGCAGGCGCTGCAGGAGTGCTTTGGCGGGCGTCTCGGTAAATTGAGTGCGCCCGGTGCGCGGCGTGTCTATCCGCTGGCATTGCAGTGCGCGTCCGAGATCGTGCGGCCGCGCGCCGTGCTGATCGGCAATGCGGCGCACACCCTGCACCCGATTGCCGCGCAGGGTTTTAATCTTGGCCTGCGCGACGCGGCGGCGCTTGCCGGTGTGATGCGCGAGACCGCCCTGCGTAACGGTGATCCGGGCGACAGCCGCGTGCTGGAGCATTATGCGCGCATGCGCCGGCGTGACCACCGCAGCGTGACCGCCTTCACCGACGGGCTGGTGCGTGTGTTCTCCAACGATTTCACGCCGCTGGTGCTGGCACGCAACGCCGCACTCATCGCGGCGGACATCGTGCCCGCGCTCAAACGCGCCATCGGGCGCAGGGCCATGGGTCTTGTGCGCCACACCCGGACGCGATTTCAGCCCCACCCATAACGTATACTGAAGCCGTTTATTACCAACTCAATAGCAAGGTGCACTCATGACGAAGACGTGGATACTGGTAGCACACCATTCAGGCGCGCGGTTGTTTGAAAATGATGGTCCCGGCAAGGGGCTGCAGGCCCTGCAGGAGATTTCTCATCCGGAAGGAAGGCTCAAGATTCAGGACATCACTTCGGACAAGCCGGGGCGCACTTCCGACAGTCAAGGCATGCACCACAGCTTCGGCAAGGAGCTGCATGACCCGAAAGAGAATCTGACGCAGCAATTCGCCAAGCACCTCGCCGGGATATTGAACGATGGCCGCAACCAGCACCGCTATACCAAACTGATTCTGGTCGCCGACCCGCGCTTTCTCGGTGAACTGCGCGCGGCGCTCGATCACCAAACCGCAGCGCTGGTAACTGCGACGCTGAACAAAGACCTTATGCATATTGACGAGCGTGATATACCGCAGCATTTGAGCGACGTGATCCAGCTTTAGGTTGCAGCCCCCCAACCGGAGCAGATAACGACCGCTGGCCAGAAAACACGCATGCGAGCACGATGACCGCCGTCATTCTGCTAGCGTATCAGGCGCGAAACGTTTTTGAATTCATGGTGCGTGGCGTCTCGCAGCCACTCAAACAGTACGGATTCGGTATTGGTCACAACGACACCGTTGTGACGCAGGCGTGCCAGGGCGTTTTGATGCCGCTCCTCGGTGCGTGCGCACACGGCGTCTTCCACTACAAACACCTCTCTGCCTGCGCTGCCGAGTTCCAGCGCGGTTTGTAAAATGCACACGTGTGTCTCCATGCCTGCAAGAACGATCTGCGATCGCTCGCTCGCGTTCAGTTTTTCCATGAAGCCGGGTGCCGCGCAGCAGGAAAAGCAGGTTTTCTCAATGGGCGGCGTGTGGGGTGGGAACAGGGCCGTGAGGGACGCCTCGGTGTGGCCGAGGCCCTTGGGATATTGCTCGGTGACCAGCAGGGAGATATGCAGCAGCGCCGCCGCCTGCAGCAGGATACCGCTGTTGCGCAGTACGCGTTCGCGGGCGGATTCCGGCATGGCGGCGCTGAGCCGTGTTTGCACATCGACCAGCACCAGAATGCTGTCACTCGCGCGGGACAGTATCATCAAGCTGTCTTAGCGCAACCAGGTGTTGATCTGTTCCAGATCGGCGGGGTTCAGCGTGCCCGCCGCCTGTTTGAGACGCAGAGTTTCTAAAATATAGTCATAGCGTGCACGCGCATGATCGCGCTCCGCGCGGAACAGTTCACGTTGCGCGTCCAGCACATCGACCTGGGTGCGTGTGCCGACTTCGAGCCCCGCCTCGGTGGATTCCAGCGCGGTGTGGTTGGAGACCACGGCCTGCTTGAGCGCCTGCACGCGGCTGATGTTGGCATTCACGCCAAGATAGGCGTCACGCGTTTGCCGCAGTACGCTGCGGCGCTGCTGTTCCAGCGTCTCTAATGCCTGATTGTGCTTGAATGCCGCCTCGCGCGTGCGCGAGGTGATGAGGCCACCCTGATAAAGCGGGGCGTTCAGTTGCAGGGTGAGGGTGTCGGTCAGGCTTTCGCTGGCGCCGAAGCGGCCGCCGCCGGATTCCGAAAAGGCGTGGCTGCCGACGATGTCGATGCTGGGGTAATGACCGGAGCGCTGGCGTTCGATTTCCTCGCGCGCCACGTCGGCGCCGGATTGTGCCGCGCTGATTTGCAGGTTTTGCCTGAGCGCGGTGTCGGTCCACTGTTCGACGTCGGACGGCTCAGGCGCAACCAGCGGGATGCTCTCGTTCAACAGGGACAGGTTCCGGTGCTGCCGGGCGGTGACTTCGCGCAGTGCCTCCAGACTGGAAGACAGTTGCCGCTCCGCGTCGATCTCCTGTGCGCGGGCGGAGTCGAAGCGTGCCTGCGCTTCCTGCACATCGGTGATGGCGACCAGCCCGACATCGAAGCGCTGCTGACTTTGTTCGAGCTGCTGCGCTATCGCCTTCTTTTCGGCGCGCGCAAATTCAAGATTGTCCTGTGCCGCAAGCACGTCGAAGTAGCGTGTGGCGACGCGTGTCATGAGGTCCTGTTCGGCGGCGCTGAAGGTGGCGTCGGCCTGCGCGATGCGCGCATCGGACTGGCGCAATTGCACGTAGGTGTCACGGTGGTAAACGGGTTGCGTGAGACTTAGCGAGTAGGCGTTGCTGTTGAAGTGGGTGACGCCGGCCGAGCTCGTGGGCTGGCGGGTATCCAGTTGGTTGGCCGTGGTATTGGCGCTGGCATTGAGCGTTGGAAACAGCAATGCGCGGCTTTGCGGTTTGCTTTCGAGCACGGCGAGGCGCGCGGCCTCGGCGCCTTTCAACTGTGCATCGTTCTGCTGTGCCAGATGATAGATGTCAAGCAGGTTTTCCGCGCGCGCCGGAGACGCGAGCGTGAGCGTGATGAAGCACAGGGCGAGAAGGGTTTGACGCATGGTTACACGGCTTGTCCGGGATGAGACCCCGGTGCATAGGATACCTGCTTACGGGCGCGCGATACCAGCGTATACACGGTGGGAATGACAAACAGGGTGAGCAGGGTGCCGAGCAGCAGTCCGCCCACGATGACCCAGCCGATGGGGCGGCGGCTCTCCGCGCCTGCGCTGCTGGCGAGTGCGAGCGGCAGTGCCCCCAGCACCATGGCGGCGGTGGTCATCAGGATGGGGCGCAGACGCATGCCCGCGGCCTCGATCACCGCGGTGCGCACGTCATGCCCGCGCTCTTGCAGTTTATTGGCGAAGTCCACGATGAGGATACCGTGCTTGGTGATGAGGCCGACCAGCA
>JAQBXX010000024.1 GCA_027624315.1 Pseudomonadota bacterium | reverse complement strand
TCGGTTGACAGCTTGGACAGGTCTGGGTTTCTCACATCCCTCACGGCTTCATGTGCGGAAATATCTGCACGTAGCGGGGTCTTGCCATCACGGTTTCCCCACAATGGAATCCACCAACTAGAACTGTTATGTCAAGACCTCCTTCGTGACCCCCTTCGTTGACCCCCTTCGTTGCTGCTGCAACAGTTAGGCCGCCATCCGTTCGTATGCCGTAAACGCCGCCTGAATATCGCGCGTTGTTGCGCCGCTTGCGATGAGCGCACGTACGATCAAATCCAGTGAAACTGAAGAATCGCCCGCTTCAATTTTAGCAATGCGCGATTGGCTCGATTTCATGCGTTGCGCAAGGTCAATTTGCGAGAGTTTGCGTTTGATGCGCGATTTTTTACCGCTCTAATCAGAAATAAAGGGGACGCTACCCTTATTTTTAGAAAATAAAGGGGACGCTACCCTTATTTTTGGCAAGCAGCGCCTTAACGCTCACACGGGAGCCGTGCATCTTCCAGTTTCCGACGATCAGCTTTTGGCGCATGCCCGCTCCACTCTATAGATGTCAATGAACGGTACATTACAGCACACTTGCAGTACATACTATCGGGCGGTTGCCCCGTAGCGCTTCAAAACGGCAACCGCCCCTTGAGGCCGCGCAGCATCTTGGCCATGCCGCCCTTGGCCATTTGTTTCATCATGCGCTGCATCTGGTCGAACTGCTTGAGCATGCGGTTGACGTCTTGCACCTGGGTGCCGGAGCCGGCGGCGATGCGGCGCTTGCGCGGGCCGTTGAGGATGTCCGGCCTGCGGCGCTCTTTGAGGGTCATGGAGTTGATGATGGCTTCCATGCGCTGCGGGTCCTTGTCGTTGATCTGGCCTTTGGCCACGCCGGGGATATTGGCCATGTCGGGCAGTTTTTCCATCATCCCCGCCATGCCGCCCATGGCGCGTATTTGTTGTAACTGGTCGCGGAAATCCTCCAGGCTGAAGTCTTTGCCCTGCTTGAGTCTGGCGGCCATCTTTTCCGCCTGTTGCAGATCGAGATTGCGGCTCGCCTCCTCCACCAGGCCCATCACGTCACCCATGCCGAGGATGCGCGATGCGACGCGCTCGGGGTGGAACGGCTCCAGCGCGCCGGTCTTTTCCTCGGTGCCGAGGAACTTGATTGGCTTGCCGGTGACGTGGCGCACGGAAAGCGCCGCGCCGCCACGCGCATCGCCGTCGGTCTTGGTGAGGATCACACCGGTGAGTGGCAGCGCCTCATTGAAAACGCGCGCGGTATTGACGGCGTCCTGGCCGGTCATGCTGTCCACCACAAACAGTGTTTCGACAGGATTCAGCACCGCATGCAGACGCTTGATCTCGTCCATCATCTCGCTGTCGATGTGCAGACGGCCCGCACTGTCGATGATGAGGACATCGATGAAATGCAGACGCGCGTAGGCGAGCGCACCTGCGGCGATTACGACCGGGTCTTGCGTGGCCTCGCTCGGAAAAAAATCCGCGCCCACTTCCGCCGCCAGTACGCGCAACTGCTCGATGGCCGCAGGCCGATAGACGTCCACACTTGCCAGCAGCACACGTTTTTTCAAACGCTCCTTGAGCAGGCGCGCGAGCTTGGCGCTGCTGGTGGTCTTGCCCGAGCCTTGCAACCCCGCCATCAGAATCACGGCGGGCGGCGGCACGTTGAGCTTCAGTTCATCGCATGCCGCGCCCATGATCGCGACCAGTTCGTCATGCACAATCTTAATGAGCGCCTGACCGGGGCTGAGGCTTTGCGCCACTTCCTGGCCGAGCGCGCGTGCCCTCACGCGCTCGATGAATTCACGCGCCACGGGCAACGCGACATCGGCCTCAAGCAGCGCCATGCGCACCTCGCGCAGCGTGTCCTTGATGTTGTCTTCGCTGAGGCGGCCCTGCCCGCGCAGATTCTTGAGGGTGCGCGCAAGCCGTGCGCTGAGATTGTCAAACATCGGAAATACTCTGAAGGGCACCTCTAAAAATGCGTCTTTTGCTCCAATACTGCGTTGCAGCTTGTCTCCGCTGCTCACATACTGGCGTGTATGCTGCGCTGCTCGACGGCGCTGCGCCTTGTCTTGAAGCAAAATCCATCATTTTTAGAGGCGCCCTGAAAGCTACAGCGCGCTATTGTACTAAGGAACCTCTGATGTGTCAGAGGTTCCCTAAATCTTAAGCCGCGCGAACACCTTCTCCGCCGCGGCGAGCGTGGCATCTATTTCGGCGTCACCGTGTGCGGCCGACACGAAGCCGGCCTCGAATGCCGACGGTGCGAGATACACGCCTTCGTCCAGCATGCCGTGAAAGAATTTCTTGAAGCGCTCCACGTCGCATGCCATCACCTGCGCGAAGCTGTGTATGTTTTTTTCGCCGCTGAAAAAGATGCCGAACATGCCGCCCACCTGATTCGCGCACAGCGCCACACCCGCCTGCTGCGCGCGCTGCACCAGTCCGTCGGTAAGGCGCCGTGTGGTGGCGGCAAGGCGCGCAAAGAATCCCGGCTCGCTGACGAGGTTTAACATCGCGAGCCCGGCGGCCATCGCCAACGGATTGCCGGACAGTGTACCGGCCTGATACACCGGCCCCAGCGGCGCGATCATCTGCATGATGTCCCTGCGCCCGCCGAAGGCGCCGACCGGCAGGCCGCCGCCGATCACCTTGCCGAGCGTGGTGAGGTCAGGTCTCACGCCGTAATGCTGCTGCGCGCCGCCGAGCGCGACGCGGAAGCCGGTCATCACCTCGTCGAAGATCAACACGCTGCCGTGCTCATCGCACAATTTGCGCAGGCCTTCGAGAAATCCGGGCTGCGGCGGCACGCAGTTCATGTTGCCCGCCACCGGCTCAACGATGATGCAGGCGATCTGCTTGTTGTAATGCGCAAAGGCGTTGCGCACCTGTTCGAGGTCGTTGTAGGCGAGCGTCAGCGTAAGCTCTGCAAGCGAGGCGGGCACGCCGGGCGAGGTCGGCACACCAAGGGTGAGCGCGCCGGAGCCCGCCTTCACCAGCAACGAGTCGGAATGGCCGTGATAGCAGCCCTCAAACTTGATGATCTTGTCGCGCCCGGTATAGCCGCGCGCAAGACGGATTGCGCTCATGGTGGCCTCGGTGCCCGAACTCACCATGCGCACCATCTCGATCGACGGCACCAGTGCGCACACCTTGTCCGCCATCTCGGTCTCGATCGCAGTGGGCGCGCCAAAACCCAGGCCCTGCTCCACTGCGGCCTTCACCGCTTCAATTACGCGCGGGTGCGCATGACCCGCAATCATCGGCCCCCATGAGCCGACGTAATCGATGTAGCGCCTGCCGTCCTCGTCGATGAGATAGGCGCCTTCGCCGCGCCTGAAAAATACCGGCTCGCCGCCCACGCCGCGAAATGCACGCACCGGTGAGTTGACGCCGCCGGGGATGTGGCGCTGGGCCAAGGTGAAAAGTTCGTGTGATTTAGTCAAGGTGAGCTTCCTGAGATTCAAATAATGTCTTGTAACGCTGCCCCGCAGCACGAACGTCGCTCGCGCCGAACACGCCTTCCACTACCGCGAGCATATCGGCGCCTGCGGCTATCAGGCTTGCGCCGTTGGCGGGCGTGATACCCCCGATAGCGACGATTGGAATGCGTAGCATCGCACGCGCGCTACGCAACAAATCGACATCGGCCTCGACGGCGTACGGCTTGGTACGCGACGCGAAGAAGCGCCCGAAGGCGACATAGTCCGCACCCGCGGCCTCTGCCGTTTGTGCGCGCGCCAGCACGTTGTAGCACGACACGCCGATGATGGCGTGACGGCCCAGCATGCGCCGGACGTCAGCGATGCTGGCATCATCGCGCCCCAGATGCACACCGTCCGCACTCACCGCATGTGCCAGCGCGGCATCGTCATTGATGATAAGCGGCACCTGATGGCGGCGGCATATCTCGAGCAGGATGCTCGCCTCGGCTTCACGCCGTGGCGCATCGGCACTTTTATCGCGATACTGTATCAGCGTCGCGCCACCCTCTAGCGCCTGTGTCACGGCCTGCACAAGGCGCTCTACGCCCATCACATCACCGCCGGTAATCGCATACAGGCCACGCAAGCGCTGCGTTGCCGCCTGCGTGAGTGGCGCCAGCCGCGTCATTCGCCGTCTTCGTGCTTCAGCCAGAACATGCGGTTGGGTAAATATTGCCCTTTGCCCAGCCGATGTGCATGCTTGAGTGTGCCCCAGGTATATTGCTGCGCCTCGTGTACCGCAGTGAACGGCTCCAGGCCGTGCGCCAGCATGCCTGCGATGGCCGAGGCCAGTGTGCAGCCGGAGCCGTGATAGCTGCCCGGCAGACGCTCCCAGTGAAAGGTTTCGAGCTTGCGGTGATTGCCGTACAAGGTGTTGGCGACTTCAGGCGTGTTTTCATGCGTACCGGTAATCAGCACAAATTCGCTGCCGTATTCCATGAGCTGCTGCGCGCAGGCATCGAGTGTATCGGCAGACGACGCCAGCGCCCGCGCCTCAAGGCTGTTGGGGGTCAGCACGGTGGCCAGGGGGAATAACAGCGCGATCATCGCCTCCCGCAGCGACTCATCGGCCAGCTCATAGCCGCGCGCGGAAGTGAGTACGGGATCGAGTACCACGGGCACACCGGGATAGTCCTTGAGAATGGTGTGCACGGCCTCGGCTATCGCGCGGCTGCCCAGCATGCCGATCTTGAATGCCGCCACCGGCATGTCATCGAGTACGGCGCGTGCCTGCTCGATCACCAGCGTGGCCTCCACGGCCATGAAATCCTTGACGCCTTCCGTGTCCTGCGCGGTGAGCGCGGTAATCACCGGCGCCGCGTGACAGCCCTGGCTCGCCAGGGCCTCGATATCCGCCTGAATGCCCGCACCGCCGGTGGGATCATTCCCCGCGAACACCATCACCACCGGGGGATTTTCAAGATCATTATCCATAATGAACACTATAACATTTGAATGCGCGGATATCAGCGGCGGATGGTTTCATCTGCCGTGAGGACGTGAGAAAATGCCACCTTCGCGGCAGGCGACACGTTTGCCCGCCAACTATTACATAGCGACATAAATCGTAGCGAGCGGCTTTCAGGCGGGGGCGGCGGAGCGCAGGAACCGGAGTGTACACACAAGTACATGAGGATTCCGAGCACCGCACGCACCCGCATCAAAGACGCGCAGTAGATTTAGGGCGCTATGTACATCACATCAGGAGTGTTATGAAGTCATACATGTGCGTGATCTGCGGCTTTATTTACGATGAGGCCGCGGGCCTGCCCCAAGAGGGCATCCCTCCTGGAACAAAATGGGACGACGTCCCACTGAACTGGAAGTGCCCGGAATGCGGTGCGGGTAAAGAAGATTTTGAAATGATTGAGGTGTAACACCGCTCTCCTGCCTGTCCCGAACGTTCAATACAGCAGGCCTCAAGGCGCAGACTTCAGTGCCTCACCGCGCGCCTTGATCGCCTCACGCCGCGCCGCGAGCGCCTCTTCACGCGCCTGCTCGTAGGCGCCCGCATCGAGGGCCTGCTTGGCCCTGTTGAGCAGCGCCTCAGCGCCCTCCATCGGCTCCGGCGCAAGCTCGCCCGCGTTCGCCTCACGCGCCGCCTGCACCGCCTGGCGCGCATCGCTCATCTCCTGCGTGGGTATGCTGGTGCAGCCGAGCACGGCGCCAAGCACAGCGCCGGGCACAAGCAACATGAGATAGCGGAAGCGGAGTTGAATCATCGGCAGGGCCTTACGCGTTGCGAATGGCATATGGGAATTGCGTGATGCCTTAAACCTAGCACCCGTGTACTGCACTGTCAAGCCAGCGCCAACTCGGCTACCATAGCGTAACAGTCAAACGCTCCTTAGCTTTCAATATCATGCCGGATATTCTGGTTCTTTATTACAGCCGTTACGGCAACGTCGCGCAGATGGCGCACCAAATCGCGCATGGCATTGAACAGGTGCCCGGCATGCAGGCGCGCGTGCGCACCGTACCCGCAGTCTCCTCTGTATGTGAGGCGACGGAAGACGCCATTCCCGCCAGCGGCCCGCCCTACGTCAGCGCGGACGACCTGTGCGAGTGCGCGGGACTGGCGCTGGGGAGCCCGACGCGCTTCGGCAACATGGCCGCCGCGCTCAAATATTTTCTCGACAGCACCGGCGCACAGTGGCTGTCGGGCGCATTGATCGGCAAACCGGCGGCGGTGTTCACCTCCACCGCTTCCATGCATGGCGGACAGGAAACCACGCTCGTGAGCATGATGCTGCCGCTGTTACACCACGGCATGCTGATCGTAGGCCTGCCCTACAGCGAGCCCGACCTCACCACCACTACGACCGGCGGTACGCCCTACGGCGCCAGCCATCTTGCGGGCGCGGACAGCAATCTGCCGCTGAGTGAAGAAGAAAAACGCCTGTGCCGCGCGCTTGGCAAGCGTCTGGCGAAAACGGCGCAACGACTGCAAAACAACCCATAAATTCAGGCGAACAACCGCTCTCATGCGCACATCTCAACTGCTTATCCCGACACTGAAAGAAGCCCCCGCCGACGCCGAAGTCATCAGCCACCAACTGATGCTGCGCGCGGGCATGATCCGCAAACTGGCCGCAGGCATCTACAGCTGGCTGCCGCTCGGCCTGCGTGTGCTGCGCAAGGTGGAAGGCATCGTGCGCGAGGAGATGGATCGCGTCGGCGCGCAGGAGGTGCTGATGCCGGCGATACAGCCTGCGGAGTTGTGGCAGGAGTCGGGACGCTGGGGATTTTACGGCTCCGAATTACTGCGCATCAAGGACCGTCATCAGCGCGATTTCTGTTTCGGCCCCACGCACGAAGAGGTCATCACCGATCTCATCCGCAACGAAATCCGCAGCTACAAACAACTGCCCGCGACGTTCTACCAGATTCAGACCAAATTCCGCGACGAACCGCGTCCGCGTTTCGGCATCATGCGCGCACGCGAGTTTTTGATGAAAGACGCCTACTCATTTCATCTCGATCAGACCTCGCTGCAGGAAACGTATGATCTCATGCACGAGGCGTACACGCGCATCTTCACTCGCCTCGGTCTTAAATTCCGCACGGTGTATGCCGACACCGGCGCCATCGGCGGCAGCGGCTCGCAGGAGTTTCACGTGCTCGCTGACACCGGCGAAGACGCCATCGCATTCTCCAACGCGAGTGACTTCGCCGCCAACGTGGAATTGGCCGAGGCCCTAGTGCCCAGCGGCAAGCGCTCCGCTCCACAGCAAACACTGAATACCGTTGACACCCCAGGCCAGCACAGCATTGAGGACGTCAGCCGTTTCCTGAAACTGCCGCGCGAGCAATGCGTGAAGACGCTGCTGGTGCAGGGCGCCAAGGACAATATCATGGCACTGGTGTTGCGCGGTGATCACGAACTCAACATGGTCAAGGCAGGCAAACTCACCGGGGTAGCAAGCCCTGTAGTGTTTGCAACCAACGAGCAGGTGCGTGCCGCAGTCGGGTGCGAACCCGGCTCGCTCGGCCCAATAGGTTTAAAGATTGACGTGATTGTGGATCGCGCCGCCGCCCATCTCGCCGATTTCGTCTGCGGCGCGAATCAGGACGGCAAGCATTACAGCGGCGTCAACTGGGGGCGCGATCTCGCGGAGCCGCTGATCGCGGACATCCGCAACGTGGTCGCGGGCGACCCCTCGCCTGACGGCAAGGGCACACTCGCCATCGCGCGCGGCATCGAGGTCGGCCACATCTTCCAGCTCGGCACCAAATACAGCGCGGCGATGAACGCCAGCGTACTCGATCAGGCCGGACAATCGGTAATAATGACCATGGGCTGCTACGGCATCGGCGTTTCGCGCATCGTCGCCGCCGCCATCGAACAGAATCACGACGACCGCGGCATTATCTGGTCGCAGGCGATAGCGCCGTTTCAGGTTGCCCTGCTGCCGATGAACATGCAGAAATCGCAGCGCGTACGCGAAGCTGCGGAAAAGCTTTATCGGGCATTGCAGGACGCTGGTATCGCGGTGCTGTTCGACGACCGCCCGCTGCGCGCCGGCGTGATGTTCGCCGACATGGAGCTGATCGGCATTCCGCATCGCCTGGTGCTGGGCGAGCGGGGTCTCGATGCAAACACCATAGAATATAAAGGACGGCGTGACGCGGAGAGTCAGGATTTACCACTCTCAACGATTGTTGAATTTATTCAGTCGCAACTCGCCGATGGCAGCGCGCAAAAATAAACCTACGCATTAGCCCACGTGCCTGAACACGGCGCCGGCCAGTGGCGGCAGTGAAATGTAAATGGAATACGGCCTGCCCATCCACGGCGTTGGCTCCGCCTGTATTCCCGCGTTACCCAGGTTGCCGCCGCCGTAGTACGCCGAATCGGCATTGAATATCTCCTGGTAATAGCCCGCGTACGGTACGCCGAGCCGGTAACCGTGACGCGGCACCGGCGTGAAGTTGAGCACCACCACCAGATTTTCCTGCTCGCTCTTGCGCATGTACGACACGACCGATTGTGCGGCGTCGTGGCAGTCGATCCACTCGAAGCCCTGCGACTCAAAATCGTAGCGGTGCAGTGCGGACGACTGGCGGTAGAGCCGGTTGAGATCACCCACCAGCGATTGCACGCCCCGGTGCTGCGGATAATCGAGCACGTACCAGTCGAGTTCGCGCGCATGGCCCCACTCCGGCCCTTGCGCGAATTCGCAGCCCATGAACAGCAGTTTTTTGCCGGGATAGGTGTACATGTAGGTGTACAACAGGCGCAGGTTGGCCAGCCGCTGCCATTCGTCGCCTGTCATCTTGTAATGCAGCGAGGCCTTGCCGTGTACGACTTCGTCGTGTGAAAACGGCAGCACGAAATTTTCCGTGTACGCATAGAGCATGCCAAAGGTGAGGCGGTCATGGTGATAATGACGGTGTACCGGGTCGAGACACATATACTCCAGCGTGTCGTGCATCCAGCCCATATTCCACTTCATGCTGAAGCCGAGCCCGCCCAGCCACACCGGGCGCGACACCATCGGCCAGGCGGTGGACTCCTCCGCCATCGTCAGCGTGCCGGGGTAGAGTTCGTGGGTGACGCTATTGAGCTCGCGCAGAAAGTCGATCGCTTCGAGGTTTTCACGCCCGCCGTGAATATTGGGCAGCCAGTCGCCCGGATCGCGCGAGTAGTCGAGATAGAGCATGGAAGCCACGGCATCGACGCGCAGTCCGTCGATGTGAAATTCCTCCAGCCAGTAGAGGGCGCTTGAGATGAGAAAGTTCCTCACCTCGTTGCGGCCATAATTGAAAATCAGCGTACCCCAGTCACGGTGCTCGCCGCGGCGCGGGTCTTCATGCTCATACAGCGCGGTGCCGTCGAAGCTCGCGAGGCCGTGCGGGTCTTTCGGAAAGTGTGCAGGCACCCAGTCGAGCAGCACACCGATGCCGTGACGGTGACAGTAGTCCACGAAAAAGCGCAGGTCATCCGGCGTGCCGTGGCGGCTGGTGGCGGCGAAATAACCGATGGTCTGATAGCCCCACGAGGCGTCGAGCGGATGTTCGGTGACCGGCAGCAGTTCGATGTGGGTAAATCCCAGCGGCTGCACATAAGCCACCAGACGTTTGGCCAACTCACGGTAGTTGAGGAATCCGTCCGTGGCACTGCGTTGCCAGGAACCGAGGTGAACTTCGTAGATGGACAACGGCTCGTGCAGCCAGTCGGCGTGTTTGCGCGTTTCGAGCCAGGCGTCGTCATGCCACTGGAAGGCGTCATCCGCACTCACGATGGACGCCGTGCTCGGGCGTATTTCAAATCGCTGCGCGTAGGGATCGGCCTTGAGCAAAATCATGCTGTTGCGCGCGCGCAGTTCAAATTTATACAGCGCGCCCGCCGTTACGCCCGGAATGAACAGCTCCCATACGCCGTTGTTGCGCATGCGCATGGGATGACGCCGGCCGTCCCAGGCGTTGAAATCGCTCACTACGCTGACGCGTTCGGCGTTCGGCGCCCACACCACAAACAACACGCCGGCCACGCCATCCGCATCGTGCAGATGGGCACCCATGAAGCGCCAGGTATGGCGATGACGCCCCTCGCCAAACAGGTGCAGATCGTATTCGGAAACTTGCGGCGGAAAACTGTAGGGATCGAACGCACGCGTGGTATGACCCGCACCGTCGCCCCAGATGAGTTCGTAGCGCTCCGGCACAACACCCGGGCGTCCACGCCATTCATACACATCCGTGCCGGGCACGCGCTGCATGGGGAGCGGCGTGTCCCTGTCGGCGACCGCGACCTCCTTCACTCCGGGGATAAAGGCGCGGATCAGTTCCTCGCCGTTGTCCGCCGCCTGCCGTCCGAGCAGCGCAAACGGATCGTGATGGCGCGCCTCGATGAGGCGCTGGAGTTCCTGGTTGCGTTGAGCGGCCTTTTTCACATGAAATTCCTGAGCTTATGGACCGAACCTTGCAATTTAATGCAGGAGTGCGTGTATCATAGCCGTATTCCTGGAGGATGGGGAAACCCCCTGCCATGGGCCGCACGCAGGCCGTTTTCGACCGTCTGCTAACGCAAGGAGAGTTCCATGCATACGGGTCATATCCGCCGCTTCGAGCGGCGTCGCATGCGCAACACCCTGGCCTTGATCCTGGTGGGAGGCCGCGGCTCACGACTGGAACACCTCACCCTCTGGCGTGCCAAGCCGGCGGTACCGTTCGGCGGCAAATTCCGCATCATCGATTTTCCGTTGTCCAACTGCATCAATTCCGGCATCCGCAGCATCTCGGTGCTCACCCAGTACAAGGCGCACTCGCTGATCGGCCACATCCAGCGGGGCTGGGGCTTCATGCGCGGCGAGTTCGGAGAATGCGTCGAACTGTTGCCGGCCCAGCAGCGTGTCGAAACCTCGTGGTACACCGGCACTGCGGACGCCGTATATCAGAATCTGGACATCATTCGCGGGCACAAAGCGAAATACCTGCTCGTCCTCGCCGGCGATCACATCTACAAGATGGACTATGGACAGATGATTGCCTTTCACGCCATGCACAACGCCGACATGACCGTGGGCTGCATCGAGGTGCCGATTGACCGCGCCAGCGCCTTCGGCGTGATGACCGTGCAGGAACACGGGCGCGTGGTGCGCTTTCAGGAAAAACCCGCGCAGCCGGAGCCGCTGCCGGGCCGCACCGATGCCGCCTTGTGTTCCATGGGCATCTACGTCTTCAATGCTGAATTTCTCTACGAACAGATCATCAAGGATGCCGACACCCAGCACTCCTCGCATGATTTCGGCAAGGATATCATTCCCTCGATCATCGAAAAATATCATGTCGTCGCATTTCCGTTTCTCGATCACGAGAGCGGGAAATGCGCCTACTGGCGCGACGTGGGCACCGTGGACGCCTTTTGGGAGGCCAACATGGAGCTGATCGGCGTCACTCCCGAACTCAATCTGTATGATGAAGACTGGCCGATATGGACCTATCAGGCACAGCTGCCACCGGCAAAATTCGTGTTCGACGACGAAGACCGGCGTGGCATGGCGGTGGATTCGACGATCTCGGGCGGCTGCATCGTGTCCGGTGCCATAGTGCGTCACTCGCTCCTGTTTTCCAACGTGGCCGTCAATTCATACTCAACGATCACCGACTCCGTTATCCTGCCCGATGTGAAAATAGGAACCCACTGCAAGCTGCACAAGGTCATCATCGACAAGGCCTGCGTGGTTCCGGACGGCACCGTCATCGGCTTCGATCACGCCGAAGACGCCAGGCGTTTTCATGTCACACCGGCAGGGGTGGTGCTGGTGACGCCTGAAATGCTGGGGCAACCCATACACCATGTCCGCTGAACCGCGCCTCAAGGTGGTGCTGTGCTGGCACATGCACCAGCCGGTGTACCGCGACCTCATCACCCAGGAATATCAGTTGCCGTGGACCTATCTGCACGCGATCAAGGATTACGCGGACATGGCAACGCTGCTCGAAGCCACACCCGCTGCACGCGTGGTCGTCAACTTCGCCCCCATCCTGCTCGAACAGATCAGTGATTATGCACACCAGATCAGGGAATTTCTCACCTCCCATACCACACTGCACGATCCGCTGCTGGCGGCGCTCGGCGCCGCCAAATTGCCGGAGGACGATGCAGCGCGCGTGGCCTTGATCAAGGCCTGTCTGCGCATCAACCGCGAGCGTCTCATCGATCCCTTTCCGCAGTATCGCCGCCTGGTCGAGATCGCGAGCTACCTCGCAGAGGATACCGAGGCCCTGCGCTACCTCGGCGAACAGTACTTTGCCGATCTCCTCATGTGGTATCACTTGGCGTGGCTGGGCGAAACGGTACGCCGCAACAACACGGCGGTACGCGCCCTCATCGAAAAAGGTTATTTATTCACCTTGAGCGACAGGCACACACTGTTATCCGTCATTGCGGAATTATTGGGCGGCCTGATCGGACGTTACCGTAAACTTGCCGAATGCGGCCAGGTCGAACTCTCACTGACACCCTACGCGCACCCCATTCTGCCGCTGATGCTGGATTTCAACAGCGCGCGCGAGGCGATGCCTGACGTAAGCCTGCCGCAATCTCCGCAATATCCCGGCGCCGAAGAGCGCGTGCGCTGGCATATCCAGCAAGGCATCGAGGTCTTCCGCCGCCATTTTGGATTTACCCCGCAGGGTTGCTGGCCGTCCGAGGGCGGCGTGAGCGATGCGGCACTGCGCCTGCTGGATGAGTACGGATTTCGCTGGGCGGCAAGCGGCGAGACGGTGCTGTACAACAGTCTCGCCCGTCATAACAAAGCCGAGCCCACCAACAAGGAGTGGCTGTATCAGCCCTACACTGTTGATGAGAGCAATGTCGCAACCTTCTTTCGTGATGACGGCCTCTCGGACCTCATCGGCTTCACCTACGCCAAATGGCACGCGGATGATGCCGTCAGCAATCTCATCTCCCATCTGGACAGCATTGCGAGTACGCACGACACCGCCAAAAGTGTCGTGTCCATCATCCTGGATGGCGAAAACGCGTGGGAATATTATCCCTTTAATGGTTATTATTTTTTAAGCGCACTGTACGAGCGCCTCAGCATGCATCCGCGGCTGCACATGACGACATTTTCGGATTGCCTGGACAGCCTGCCGCCGGCGGAAAAACTGGAGACACTCATTGCGGGCAGTTGGGTATACGGCACCTTCTCCACCTGGATCGGCGACGACGACAAGAACCTGGCCTGGGACCGGCTGTGTGACGCCAAACGCGCCTTCGACACTGCGGTCGCTTCGGGGCGTCTGACGGACGAACGCCGCGCCGCGCTGGAAAAACAACTGGCCGTATGCGAAGGCTCGGACTGGTTCTGGTGGTTCGGCGGTTATAATCCGGCGGACACGGTGAGCGATTTTGAATTGTTGTTCCGCCGCCATCTCGCCAATCTCTACCGTTTGCTGGATGAATCCATTCCGGAAGAATTGTCGATGGTACTGTCGCGCGGCAGCGGCGCGCCCGCACAGGGTGGCGTGATGCGTCCTGGCCAGGAGGCCCGGTGAGTCCGGCACTGACCGGAAGAACGCGGCGCGCTGGCGTCATCCTGCATCCCACCTCCCTGCCGGGGCCGCACAGCCAAGGCGATCTCGGCCCGGAGGCCTATCACTTTGTGGAATTCCTCGCAGCGAGCGGCCTGCAGGTGTGGCAAGTGCTGCCGCTCGGCCCAACCCACGATGACGGCTCGCCTTATCAATGCCTGTCGGTGAGCGCCGGCAATCCGCGCCTCATCAGTCCGGAATTATTACAGCAGGAGGGCTGGCTCAAATCTTACAAAGATAATACAGCACACTCAAAGCTGCTACAGCGCGCCTGCCAGCGCTTCATGCAGAACGCCTCAACGCAGGAGCGCGATGCCTACACGGATTTCATCAAGCAGCAGGGCCATTGGCTGCCTGAGTACGTGCTTTATCAGGCGCTGAAGGACGAGCATGACGGCAGTTCCTGGGTCGACTGGCCCACACCCCTGCGCGATCGCGACGCCCAGGCGCTGGATGAAGCGCGCACGCGACTCGACAGCGCCCTCACTCAAGTCTGCTTCGAGCAGTTCCTGTTTTTCCGCCAGTGGAGCGCACTCAAATACTACGCCAACGCACGCGGTGTAGCGATGTTCGGCGACATGCCGATTTTCGTGGCGCACGACAGTTCGGATGTCTGGTCGCATCGCGAGCTGTTCGATCTCGATGCCGAGGGCCACGCGCGTGTGGTGGCCGGCGTACCGCCGGATTATTTCTCCGTGCATGGCCAGCGCTGGGGCAACCCGCATTATAATTGGCAGCGCATGCGTGACGAGGGTTACCGCTGCTGGATAGAACGCATGCAGATACAACTGCAGCTGTTCGACCTGATCCGCATCGACCATTTCCGCGGCTTTGAGTCCTACTGGGAAATCCCCGCCGAGCTGCCGACCGCGGAAGGCGGACGCTGGGTCAAGGCACCGGGCGATGAATTGTTCGCCGTCCTGCAACGCGAGCTCGGCAACCTGCCGCTGGTCGCAGAAGACCTGGGGCTGATCACTCCCGAGGTGCATGCGCTGCGTGAAAAATACGGCTTGCCCGGCATGAAGATACTGCAATTCGCATTTGACGGCGATGCGCGCAACCCGTATTTGCCGCATCGGCATGAGGTCAACGGTGTGGTCTACACCGGCACGCACGATAACGACACCACGCTGGGCTGGTTCAACAAACTTCCCCAGGAAACAAAAAATTATGTCGATGACTATCTGGGCACGCCGGGCGAACCCATGCCCTGGCCGCTCATCCGCATGGCGCTTGCGTCGGTGGCAAATCTCGCCGTCGTTCCCATGCAGGATGTTCTGATGCTGGGCAGCGAGCACCGCATGAACACGCCGGGCACTACCCACGGCAACTGGCAGTGGCGCTTTGACTGGGCGCAGCTGACGCCGGATATTCCCGAACGCCTGCGCCACCTGAACCGCCTTTACAACCGCAGCGATCAATGATCGCGCGCGCATCCTGCCACGGCCACGCCGTAACCCAACAAAAAGCCGGTGTTGATGTGCGCCGCTCATCCGCCGATGTTGAAGATTGGGTTTGTTGGGTTACGCGATAAGGCCGCTAACCCAACCTACATAACCTCTCAAGGAGAAAAGATACGTATGGAGAGTCTGATTTATTTAAAAGCCCTGCTGCTCGGCATTATCGAAGGGCTTACTGAATTTTTGCCGATCTCAAGCACCGGCCACCTCATCATCGCTGCGGACGTGTTGAATTTCAACGGCAACCGCGAGAAGACATTTGAAATTTCCATCCAGTTGGGTGCCATACTCGCCGTGTGCTGGCATTACCGCGCAAGACTCATCGCGCTGACACACACCTCACCCAGCGCACAAGCGGCGAGGAACCTTAATTTTATTTTTAATCTGTGCATCGCATTTTTACCCGCAGCAGTGCTTGGCCTCGTCTTCCACGGCTTCATCAAGGAGTATTTATTCACGCCCTCCAATGTCGCCATCGCATTGATCGTGGGCGGCGTGATTATTTTATTGATTGAACAACGCCGCTACACGCCACGGATTAACTCCGTGGACGATATGTGCTGGAAGACAGCACTGAAAATAGGTTTGTGTCAGGCCGTGTCGTTGATTCCGGGCACTTCGCGCTCCGGAGCGACCATCATGGGTGGCTTGCTGTTTGGACTCTCGCGCCAGACGGCGACAGAGTTTTCATTTTTTCTCGCCATACCCACCATGTTCGCCGCCACACTCTACGATCTCTACAAGAGTTGGCACCTGCTAAGCAGTCACGATATTGGGTTGATTGCGGTGGGATTTGCTGCGGCGTTTGCAACCGCACTATTAACAGTCAAGGCGCTGCTCGCCTTTATCGCCCATCACAGCTTCCGGGTGTTTGCCTGGTACCGGATAGGCTTTGGCTTGCTGGTGCTGTTCTACTTCTGGTGATAGCGATCTGTCACTGGCCGGTTTCGCGCACGATGTCCGTGCCGGCGGGCGGAGTGAATACGAACGACCCGGGGGCCGGCCTGATGTTGTGTTTCATATTGCTGAAGCGCAGCCAGGTGGTTTGGCCGAAACTGTCGAGCATCTCCATCACCTGCAAATCGTTGCGGTCAAAACCGAGACGTATGAGTTCAAAGCCGCTGTCCGGTAGCTTGGGCGTGAGCTCCACCCACTCCAGACCCTCTTTGGGTGCAGCCTCCGCGATATTAAAATTGGCCTCCAGCGGTTGCGCGCCGCTCAGCAGTGACGCCGGTGTGCCGCCTATCACCCCGGTCATGGCCTTGATGGTCGCCTGCTGCAAGTCCTCGTCGTAAATCGTAATCTCTTTCCCGTCGGCAACGATGAGCTGATGATATGGCCTTTGATAATCCCAGCGGAATTTTCCCGGGCGCTGCATCACCAGCGTGCCGCTCGCCTCCCGCACCTTGTTTCCCTTGCTATCCATCAACGACTGTTGAAAATCCGTCTGTATCACGCGCGTACTCTTGAAAAAAACGTGCAGACGTTCAATGGCGGAAGTCGCTCCCGCGTCACTATCACGCCCCTGTGTGCCGCCGGCCGGCGCAGACAGCGGCACAGACAGCGTTACACAGAGCGCTGTAACCAAGCAGGTCAGTGGCTTCATTTTCTAGTCCGGAGGCGGTGCCGCCGCCAGAACTTCGCGGCTACCGTTCGATTGCAGCGTACCCACCACACCGGTACGCTCCATTTCCTCGACCATGCGCGCCGCGCGGTTGTAGCCGATCTTGAGCCGGCGCTGAATGCCGGACACGGAGGCGCGGCGCGTCTCGGTGACGATGCGCAACGCAGCGTCATAGAGCGGGTCTGCCTCGCCGGCGGCTCCCTCCTCTCCTCCCACGGCGCTGACTTCCTCATCGCTGGTCGCCTGCAACACTTCAGCGTGGTAATCCGGCGCGCCGCGCTGCTTGAGGTAAGCCACCACCTTGTGCACCTCGTGATCGGCGACAAAGGCGCCATGGATGCGCGTCAGCACGCCGCCGCCCGGCGCGAGGTAGAGCATGTCGCCCTGCCCCAGCAAGTGCTCGGCACCCATCTGGTCAAGTATGGTGCGCGAGTCGACCTTGGCCGACACCTGAAACGCGATGCGCGCGGGGATATTGGCCTTGATGAGGCCGGTGATGACGTCCACTGACGGACGTTGCGTGGCGAGAATCAGATGGATGCCGGAGGCGCGCGCTTTTTGTGCTAGGCGCGTGATCAGGGTTTCCACCTTCTTGCCCACCACCATCATCATGTCGGCCAGCTCGTCGATGATGACGACGATGTATGGCATGGTCTCCAGCAACGGCGGCTCGACACCTTCGATAGTCTTGATGAGCGGATCGGCCAGCGGTTTTCCGCTCTCCGCCACGTCTTTCACCTTGCGGTTCAGGCCGGCGATATTGCGCACGCCGAGCGCTGCCATCACGCGGTAGCGCCGCTCCATCTCCGCCACGCACCAGCGCAGCGCGTTGGCGGCCTCGCGCACGTCGGTCACCACCGGCGTGAGCAGATGCGCAATCCCCTGATAGACCGACAACTCCAGCATCTTGGGGTCGATCATGATGAGGCGCACTTCGTCGGGCCGGGCATTGAACAGTATGCTCAGCACCATGGCATTCATGGCCACCGATTTACCTGAACCGGTAGTGCCTGCCACGAGCAGGTGCGGCATCTTGCCGAGATCAACCACCACCGGCGCGCCGCTGATGTCCTTGCCGAGCGCAAGCGCGAGCGGTGAGCCGGCGTTTTCGTATTCCTTGGATTGCAGGGTTTCCGAAAGCCGCACCAGCGCACGGTGCTCGTTGGGAAGTTCGAGGCCGATCACCGACTTGCCGGGGATCACTTCCACCACGCGCACACTCGAGGTGGAGAGACTGCGCGCGAGATCCTTGGCAAGACCGGTGATCTGGCTCACCTTGATGCCGGCGGCAGGCTGAATCTCGAAACGCGTAATGACCGGCCCGGGATGCACCGCGACGACTTGCACCTCGATGCCGAAATCCATCAGCTTCATCTCGACCAGGCGCGACATCGCCTCCAGCGCACTGTCCGACAGATTCTGCTGCTGCGGTTCCGCCGCATCGAGCAGCAACAGCGGTGGCAACGCATCGGTGCCGGTTTCAAACAGCGGTACCTGACGTTCCTTCACCACACGTGCGCTGGTGGCCACGCTCTTGAGCACGGGCTCGATGCGCGGTGGCGGCCGCTGCTCGACCTTGCGTCGCTCTATCTTCGCCGCGATCTCACGCTTGAGACGCGAACGCCGCCCGATGAAGTAGTCGTGCAGGCCAAAACGCGTGATGACATGCTCGATCAACTGGAGCGTGAAGTGCCCAAGGGTGTCCATCAGCCATAGCCATGAAAGCCGGGTGAACAAGGTGATACCAGTGAGAAACAGCACCAGCAAAAACAACGTAGCGCCCAAAAAACTCACGTTGTGCACCAGCGCACGCGCGATTTCGTCGCCCAGCAATCCGCCGATTTCGTGCGGCAGCGATGAAGACCCGGCAAAATGCAGTGCCGCCAGCCCGGCGCCGCTTACCAGGGTGAGTGTGAATCCGAGCGAGCGCACGCCCAGGCGGCGGTGGTTAAAACTGGCCGTCCCCGATCGGGCCTGCCCCAGACGGGCTTCATGGATAAGCCAACCGCCGTAGCCGATCAAGAGGGAAAACAGGTAGGCCAGGCCGCCGAACAGGTAGAGGAATACATCGGCCAGCCAGGCGCCGAGCAGGCCGCCTTTGTTGGCGATGGCGTCGGTGACGGCGCTGTGCGACCAGCCGGGGTCAGAAGGCTGATAGCTGGCCAGTGACAGCAGCAGATAGGTGGCCAGCGCAATGCAGGCGATCAACCCCAGCTCGTGCAGACCATAGGCGACGGTGTGCGCCCAAGGGCGGCCGCGCCCCTGAAAAATACCGTCTGATTTTTTACGGCTTGCCTGTGACAAGAGTTAATCCATATTATTAATTATGATTCATAACATCATAATTATTATATAATTTTACCTTTAACATCATCCCTAGAACGGGATGTCGTCATCGAAGTTGTCGCCCTTTCCGCCCGGTGCGTGCTCGGCCTCCTCATGCTTGCCTTTGGCCGCCGGAGCTGAACTTTTGCCGCCTGCCGCCTTGTCTGAATACGGTGCTGAGCCACCGCTCTTGCTGCCCAGCATCTGCATCTCGCTGGCGATGATCTCGGTGGTATAGCGATCCTTGCCGGTTTCCTTATCCTGCCATTTGCGCGTGCGTATGCTACCTTCCACGTATACCTGCGAACCCTTCTTGAGGTACTCGCCCACGACCTCGGCCAGACGTTTGTAAAACACCACATTGTGCCATTCGGTGCGCTCCTGCTGTTCACCGGTGGTCTTGTCCTTCCACGATTCGCTGGTGGCGAGGGTCACATTCGCCACTGCGTCGCCGTTCGGTATGTAGCGCACCTCCGGGTCTTTGCCCAGGTTGCCGATCAGTATCACCTTGTTCACGCCTCTTGCCATGTCGTCTCTCCTATTTGGAAAACCCGCTCAACGCCGCCTCATCCAGCACCTGGGTATCCACCTTGAGGTAGGCCGTACCTTCCGCCACCACCACCTCGACCACCCCCGGAACCTGCCGGATGCGCTCCGTCAGCGCACGTGCCTGATTGTCGTCCATCGAGCCCACCTTAAGCAAATGGCTTTTGAGATAACGCGGGCTTGCCATGGTGGAGGCCACGGCGGCCCATACGCCCGCCAGCACGGCGCACAGCGTGAAAACGCCGGCGTAGCCATAGGCCCCGTAAAGCGTACCGCCCGCGATGCCGCCGATGAAGGCCCCGAGAAACTGGCTGGTGGAGTAGATGCCGAGCGCCGTACCCTTCCCGTCCACGGGGGCGGCCTTGGAGATGAGCGACGGCAGGCTCGCCTCCAGCACGTTGAAGCTGATGAAAAACATGAGCAGGGCGAGCGTAATGCCTGCGACGGAGTCATACATTAGCAGCAAGGTCAGTTGTGACAGGCCCAGTAGAGCTATGGCGCCGACAAATACCTCCTTCATGCGGCGTTTTTTCTCGGCCACGATGATAAACGGCACCATCAGGACAAGCGCGATCACCAGCACCGGAAAATAGACCTGCCAGTGCTGGCCCGCCGCCAGACCGGCCTGATCGCGCAGCGCAAACGGCAGCGCGACAAAGCTTGCCGTCAACATCGCGTGCAGCACCAGAATGCCGAAATTGAGCCGCAGCAATTCGACGTCCTTCAGCACGCCCATAAACTTCACCGGCATGGTCTCGGTATCACGGTGAAAGTGACTCTCCACCGTCTGCGGCACGCCGAACCTGAGCACCGCGATACCTCCGAGCGCAAGCACGGCGGTCAACCAGAAAATGCCCGGCACACCAATCCAGCCGTTCAGCACAGGGCCTGCAATCAGCGCCAGCGCGAACGAAACGCCTATCGTCATACCGATCACCCCCATCGCCTTGGTGCGGTGCTCCTCGCGCGTCAGGTCGGCAGCGAGCGCCATGACGGCGGCGGCAATCGCTCCACTGCCTTGCAGCACACGCCCAACAATCACGCCGGTAATGGAATCCGCGAGCGCGGCCACCACACTGCCCACGGCGAAGATCAACAGACCCGCAATAATCACCGGCTTGCGCCCGATACGGTCGGACAGCATCCCGAACGGTATCTGCAACACGGCCTGGGAGAGACCATAGGCCCCGATGGCCAGCCCAATCAACATGGGTGTGGAGCCGTCCAGGTGATCGTGGGCGTAAAGTGCGAATACCGGCAGGATCAGAAACAGTCCCAGCATGCGTAAAGCATAAATGGCGGCGAGTGAAAACGTGGCCCGGCGCTCCCCCGGGGTCATGCCATTCTGATGCGTAGACACTAGAACAGGTTTCCTTTTGCTGTGTTGACCGCGTATATTAACAGGTTTGATTGAGCCGCCGGAACCATCCATTTGATTTCGCACCGCGCGGTATAAAACCGCACGGGCGACCAAAGGGGAGAGTTGCACTTCTCCCCTTTGGAAACCCCAAAGCCTTGAGCCCGCAGCAATCTGCGGGGTACAAATTAATGAATTTCATCCGCATTCGCGGTGCGCGCACGCATAATCTGCAAAATATCGACCTTGATCTGCCGCGCGACAAACTGATCGTCATCACCGGCCTGTCTGGCTCCGGCAAGTCCTCGCTCGCCTTCGACACCATCTACGCCGAGGGTCAGCGCCGCTACGTCGAGTCGCTGTCGAGCTACGCGCGGCAATTCCTGTCGGTGATGGAAAAGCCGGACGTGGATCACATCGAGGGGCTGTCGCCCGCGATCTCCATCGAACAGAAATCCACCTCGCACAACCCGCGCTCCACGGTCGGCACGGTCACCGAGATTTACGATTATCTGCGCCTGCTGTTCGCACGCGTCGGCGTGCCGCATTGCCCGGAGCACGGCACGGCGCTCGACGCACAGACCGTGAGCCAGATGGTGGACCATATCCTGACGCTGCCCGAAGGCACCGCCCTGATGCTGCTCGCGCCGGTCGTCGAAGCGCGCAAGGGCGAACACTTCAATGTACTGAGCGAACTGCGCAGCCAGGGCTTCCTGCGCGCGCGTGTGGACGGCAAGATCATCGAACTGAGCGAGGCCCCGGCGCTCGACCTGCGCAAGAAACACACCATCGAAGCGGTGGTGGATCGCATCAAGGTGCGCCCCGACCTGCGCCAGCGTCTGGCGGAATCACTGGAAACCGTGCTGCGCCTGAGCGAAGGCATCGTGCGCATCGCCTTCATGGAAGACAAGAAGCGCGCAGACCTGATGTTCTCGGCGAAGTTTGCCTGCCCGCTGTGCGGCTACAGCCTGAGTGAACTCGAACCGCGTTTGTTTTCCTTCAATAACCCCGCCGGTGCCTGTCCCACCTGCGACGGGCTGGGCGTCAAACAATTCTTTGATCCGGCCAAGGTGGTCGCACATCCCGAATTGAGCCTGACCGAAGGCGCGGTGCGCGGATGGGACAAGCGCAACGCCTATTATTTCCAGATGCTGCGTTCGCTCGCCGAGCATTACGAATTTGATCTGGAAAAACCGTTTGCAAAACTGCCGAAGAAAATTCAGGACGCCGTGCTGTACGGCAGCGGCGACGAAGAAATACTCTTTTACTATTACAACGAGCGCGGCTCGCACAGCAAACGGAAACACCCCTTTGAAGGCGTGATCTCCAATATCGAGCGGCGCTATCACGATACCGAGTCCGGCATGGTGCGCGAGGAGCTGGCGAAATACCTGAGCGCGCGCCCCTGCCCGGAGTGCAACGGCGCGCGCCTCACGCTGGCCGCACGCCATGTGTATGTCGCAGACAGGACACTGTCGCAAATCACCGCACTGCCGGTGGATCAGGCGCAGCAGTTTTTCTCGGAGCTTACGCTGCCCGGACGGCGCGGCGAGATCGCCGCCAAGATTTTGAAAGAGGTCAATGAACGGCTGGGATTTCTCGTCAACGTGGGCCTCGATTACCTCACCCTGGAGCGCAGCGCCGACAGCCTGTCCGGCGGTGAGGCGCAACGCATCCGGCTCGCGAGCCAGATCGGCGCCGGGCTGGTCGGCGTGATGTACGTGCTGGATGAGCCATCCATCGGCCTGCATCAGCGCGACAATCAGCGCCTGCTGAATACGCTGGTCTATTTGCGCGACCTCGGCAATACCGTGATCGTGGTGGAGCACGACGAAGAAGCGATCCGCAGCGCCGATTATGTCGTGGACATCGGCCCCGGCGCGGGCGTGCATGGCGGACATATCGTCGCGCAAGGTCTGCCGCACGAAGTGATCGCCCACCCCGATTCCATCACCGGCCAGTATCTTTCCGGGCGCAGAAAAATCCCGCTGCCCGCCGAGCGCAAGCCGGTGAATGAAAAGCGCTGCCTGCACCTGCGCGGCGTGAGCGGCAATAATCTCAAGAATATCGACGTCGCCATCCCCGCCGGCCTCATGACCTGCATTACCGGCGTATCGGGCTCAGGCAAGTCCACCCTCATCAACGACACCCTGTATCACCTGCTCGCGCGTGCGCTGCATGGCGCGGGCGAAGAACCCGCACCCTATGCTACGGTGGAAGGCATGGAGCTGTTCGACAAAGTGGTGAACATCGACCAAAGCCCCATCGGGCGCACGCCGCGCTCCAATCCCGCCACCTACACCGGGCTCTTCACACCCATCCGTGAATTATTCTCCGGCACACCGGAGGCGCGCTCACGCGGCTATAACCCGGGGCGTTTCAGCTTCAACGTCAAAGGCGGGCGCTGCGAGGCATGTCAGGGCGACGGCCTGATTAAAGTGGAAATGCACTTCCTGCCCGACATCTACGTCGCCTGCGACGTGTGCAAAGGCAAGCGCTACAACCGCGAAACTTTGGAAGTGCATTACAAGCACAAAAACATCCACGAAATACTGGAGATGACGGTGGAAGACGCGCGCGCCTTCTTCGACCCCGTGCCCGCCATCGCTCACAAACTGCAAATGCTGATGGAAGTTGGCTTGGGCTACATCAAACTCGGCCAGAACGCCACCACCCTCTCCGGCGGCGAGGCACAGCGCGTAAAACTCGCACGCGAACTGTCACGCCGCGACACCGGCAACACCATGTACATCCTCGACGAACCCACCACCGGCCTGCACTTCCACGACATCGAACAACTGCTGCGCGTACTCCACCACCTGCGCGACCACGGCAACACCGTGGTCGTCATCGAACACAACCTCGATGTCATCAAAACCGCCGACTGGATCATTGACCTCGGCCCCGAAGGCGGCGGCAAGGGTGGCCAGGTCATCGCCACCGGCACCCCGGAAGACATTGCCGCAGAGCCGCATTCCTACACAGGCCAGTATCTGAAGCCGGTGTTAGAGCGGGTCTAACAACTTACCCTCCCGATAAGCTTGGCGGATGCTGCTTGCCATGAAACAAAATAAAGCGTTTAATCAGTCCGTATTAGGTTTGTTCAGCGCGGATGCATAATGCCTCAGGCGAACCTTCCTACGGTGAGCAAAGTCATCAAGGGCGAGAGTTGAAAACTGTGATATCAAGACCTGATCTTACCCCGATAAAACGGACACCCAGTTAGGGCGCATTGTGGTACTTTTCATAGTCCAGCGGTGACATATAGTTCAGATACGAGTGTCG
>JAQBXX010000023.1 GCA_027624315.1 Pseudomonadota bacterium | reverse complement strand
CGCTCCCGCCCCCTATTGAGGGGGCGGGACAGGGTGGGGGTAGAGTCAACAGGGTTTTTACTCAGGAGTCACCTCACTAAGATCGGCTGGCCTGTGTTTTGACTCCTGAGTAATGACGACGTGCGGTTCACCCAGCCCCAGTTGGTGGATCAGTGTGCTCAGGCTGTCGGCCTGCTCCACATTTTCCATCGGCCCGAGGCGTACACGATAGAGGGCGCCGTCGTTGAGCGTGGCCTGGACGATTTGCACCGTCACGTTCGCCTTGTGCAGCAATTTTTCGCGCAGGCGCTCGGCGTTGTCGCGGTTCTGGAATGCGCCTACCTGAAGATAAAGGTCGGGCGAAGCCGGGGTTTGGGGCCGCGCGGTTTCCGCCGCGACGGGGGTTGCGCCGTTGTCAGTGGCGATCTGCGCCGGTGCTGCGGACGTCGCGCGCGGGTCAATGACGCGCACTTCGACCAGCCCGGTGCCGGTGCCGAGGATGCCGAGCCGGTCCGCAGCGGCATAGGACAGGTCGATCAGCCTGTTGTCCACAAACGGCCCGCGATCATTGACGCGCACGATCAGCGTGCGCCCGTTGCGCAGATTGGTGACCTGCGCATAACAGGGGATGGGCAGTGTCTTGTGCGCAGCGGTGAAGGCGTACATGTCGTACGGTTCGCGGCTGGAGGTGTACTGGCCGTGAAACTTGGTGCCGTACCAGGAGGCGATGCCGCGCTCGACGTAGCCCGCGCTGCTCTCCATGAGAGCGTAGGGTTGGCCGTAAACGGTGTAGGACGGCGGATTGCCATATTTGCTGCGGGGTTCAACGCGCGGTATCGGCTCGGGTAACGATGAGAGGTCAGGCGGGTTGACGGGCGCACCGTCCCTTGACGATGCCGCCGGCGGCGGCTTTGCTCCGGGTTTCGGCGCCGTGCCGCAGGCGGATACGAAAACAGTAACAAGGAGCAAGTAGCAAGTAGCAAGTGGCAAGTGGCAAGCGCGAGGCAGGTCTTGCCTTTGCTTGCTACTTGCCGCTTGAAGCTTGTGACTGTATTTGCGCACGAATCTCCTGGCTCAACTGATACACCGCCATGGCATACAGGGCGCTGTGATTATAACGGGTAATGGCATAAAAATTCTGCATCCCCACCCAATATTCCGTGCCGTCATCTCCTTCCAGCGCAATCAGCGCGCCGCGCGCGGCCCCGGCCTTGGCCTTGGCCGCAGACGGTGGTTCCGTTTCATCGAGACTTACGCCGTAGTACAGAAGCTGATCGAGGCTCCGTTCCGGTTTGAGTTCTTCGTCGATCAGGAGGTTGAATTTTTCGCCGCTCACGCGCGCGCGGCCTGCAACGGGTGCGCCGGGCTGCCAGCCGAACACGCTGAGGTAGTTGGCCACGCTGCCGATTACATCGTCGATATCGCTCCACAGATCGCGCCGTCCGTCATTGTCGAAATCCACGGCGTAGCGCCGGTAACTGCTGGAGATGAACTGTGGCACACCCATCGCGCCGGCGTAGGAGCCTTTGGGCATGGTGGCATCGAGATGCTCTTCGCGCGTGAGCAGGAGATAGTGCTCAAGCTCGCTGCGGAAAAATGCGCCGCGCTCCGGATAGTCGAAGGCGAGCGTGGTGATCGCATCGAGTACGCGGTAACTCCCCGTGTTTTTACCATAGCGTGTCTCGACGCCGATGATGGCGACAATAATTTCCGGGGCCACGCCATAGATGCTCTCTGCGCGCGCGAGGACTTGCGCGTGCGTATTCCAGAATTCCACGCCGCCGCGGATGCGCGCCGGATTCACGAAGATGGGCCGGTAGTCGCGCCACGGCTTTTTTTCCGCCGGGGAGCGGATCGCCTCGATGATGGCGGGCTTCATCTCGGTTTGCGTAAACAAACGTGTCAATTCGGCGCGGTCGAAGTCATGCTGTTTGACCATCTCGTCGATGAAGCCGCGCAACTCCGGACGGGCATCGATATCCATGGCGTTGGCGCCGGATACAGAGAGGGCGCACAACAGCAGGCATAACAATTTTATTTTTTGCACAGTGTGGCTCAGGAAGGTTCACGCTTGCGGTGCGTGTGTATGGACATGAGGATACCGAAAGATGCCATCAGTGTCACCAGCGAAGTGCCGCCGTAGCTAATGAGTGGCAGCGGCACACCCACCACGGGCACCAACCCGGTGACCATGCCGATGTTGACCAGGATATACATGAAAAAGCTGAGGATGAGTCCGCCGGCCAGTAAACGGTTGAAGTTGGTTTGTGCGTCGTAGGCGATGATGAGGCCGCGTACGATGACGAACAGAAACAGCGCCAGCAGCAGCAGCGCGCCGATCAGGCCGAATTCCTCGCCATAGACCGCGAAGATGAAGTCGGTGGTGCGCTCCGGAATGAAGTCGAGATAGGACTGGGTGCCGTTCAGCCAGCCCTTGCCGAACACGCCGCCGGAGCCGATGGCGATGGTGGATTGCAAAATATGATAGCCCGCGCCAAGCGGGTCTTGCTCCGGATCGAGGAAGGTGAGTACACGCTGGCGCTGATAGTCATGCATCATGCGCCACAGCAGCGGCGCGGCGACACCAAGCAACAGCGCGGCGCCGCCAATCACGCGCCAGCGCAGGCCGGACAACAGCAGCACAAACAGGCCCGCGCTCGCCACCAGCAGTGCGGTGCCCATGTCCGGTTGTTTGGCGATGAACGCGGCCGGCACCACGATCAATATCAGCGTCACCGTCGCGCGCAGCAGGTTCGGCGGCAGCGGTCTGTCGCCCAGATACCACGCCACCATGAGCGGCACCGCAAGTTTCATGATCTCCGAGGGCTGGAACCGCATGCCGCCGATCTGCAACCAGCGTTGCGCGCCCTTGGCGTGCGCGCCGAACAGGAATACCGCGATGAGCAGCAGCAGTCCCGCGCCGAACAGCCACGGCGCGATCTGCTGAAAGTAGTGTGGCGGCACCTGTGCCAGCGCGAGCATCAGGCCGAAGGCGAGGCCAAAGCGCAGCAGTTGCCGCACCAGCAGTTGCACGTCTTGTCCGCCGGCGCTGTAGAGCACCACAAGACTGATGGTGGCCAGCAGCAGCAGGCCTACCAGCAGCGGCATGTCGAGGTGCAGTCTTTGTCCCAGGCTCTTCATGTTACTCGTCCAGCTCCGGCACCACATTGCTGAGATCAACCGGCTGCGCCGGGGGTTGCGACAGCAGATACTGATCCATCACCTTGCGCGCGATGGGCGCGGCGACGCTGCCGCCGTGGCCGCCGTTTTCCACCAGCACCGCCAGCGCGATGCGCGGATGCAGGGCGGGCGCGAAGGCGATGAACAGGGCGTGGTCGCGCAGGCGCGGATCGACCTCGCTCTGTATATATTTTGCGCCCTGTTTAACGCCAAATACCTGCGCGGTGCCGGTCTTGCCGGCGATGGTGTATGGCGCGTTCAGGCCGATGGCGCGTGCGGTACCGCGTTCGCTGTTCACTACGCGCGTCATGGCGGTGATGACGTTGTCCCAGTGCCGTTTGTCCTTGACCGGTATGGTGTAAGTGACAGGCGCCGCCTGTGGATACAGTTGCTGCGTGACCGGGTTCTTGATCTCCGCGACCACCCTGGGCGCGATGCGGGTGCCGGAGGTTGCGAGTGCGCCCGTGGCGACGGCAAGCTGCAGCGGCGTGGCGAGGTTGTAGCCCTGGCCGATGCCGGTGATGACGGTTTCACCGGGATACCACGGCTGACGATGCGCGCGGCGTTTCCAGTTCGCGGACGGCACCAGGCCGGCGAGCTCGCCGCCGATGTCGATGCCGGTCTTCTGGCCGAAGCCGAACTGGCGCAGGAAATCGTGCAGACGGTCGATGCCGAGTATGGTGGCGAGGGTGTAGAAATACACGTCGCATGATTCCACGATGGCGCGATCAAGATCGACCGATCCGTGGCCTTTTGGATTCCAGTCGCGATAGCGGTGGCTATGGCCCTTGAGGCTGAACCAGCCGGGGCAGAAGGTATCCTGAGTTTTGTTGATCACGCCGAGTTCGAGTCCGCCCAGGCCGATGAACGGTTTGATGGTGGAGCCGGGCGGGTACTGGCCGCGCAGCGCGCGGTTGTAAAGTGGCTGATCGGGCGAGTTGCGGAGCGCGTCGTAGTCCTTGCTGTCGATGCCGTTCACGAACAGGTTCGGATCGTACGCGGGCTGGCTCACCAGCGCAAGCACGGCGCCGTTGGCGGGATCGATCGCTACCACCGCGCCGCGGTGATCGCCCAGCGCGACTGCGGCGATGGATTGCAGTTGAATGTCGATGCTGAGGTGCAGATTTTTCCCCGCCACCGGCGGGTTGCGCTCCAGCACGCGCAGCAGGCGCCCCTGTGCGTTGGTCTCTACCTGTTCGAAACCGACCGTGCCGTGCAGGGCATCTTCATAGGCCTTTTCCACCCCGGTCTTGCCGATGTGGTTGACCCCGCTGTAGCGGATGGGGTCGAGTTCCGCCAGTTCCTCTCCGCTGATGCGCGCAACATAACCCACGGCATGCGCCGCGAGCGCGCCGTGCGGATAGTAGCGCGCCGCGCCGGCAGTAATATCGACACCCGGAAAACGCGGACGGTTCACGGCGAAGCGCGCCACCTCTTCCTCGGACAGCCGCAGCCGCAGCGGAACGCCCTTGCTGTAACGTTTCTGCCCGCGCAGGCGCTGAAAGCGTTTAATGTCGGCATCGGAGATGGCGATGACCTCCTTCAGCGCGGTGAGCGTGGCGTTCAGGTCTTGAATCTGTTCCGGTATGACCTCGAGCCCGAACGAAGGTGTGTTTTGCGCGAGCAGCACGCCGTTGCGGTCATAGATCAGCCCGCGCGCGGGCGGCAAGGCGACGATGCTGATCTGATTGTTCTGCGACAGTGTGCTGTAGTGCGCGTGATTGAAGACTTGCAGATACACCAGCCGCCCCACCACGATGAACACCAGCAGCACGGTGAACGCGAGTGCGGCGATCATGCGATGGCGCAACAGCCGCGTCTCGCGCACCGGGTTGCGCAACTGATCCTTGAAGGTGATGCGGGGATCCATGCTCAGCTACCGGCACAAGATGCACGGTCTGCGTTCTGCTTCACGCGCGTGCGACATCAAGCAGATACATTCAGGTGACCCGCAGCGTGCGGCGCATATGGCGCAGCACGAGAAACACGCCCGGCCATAGCAGCATGCTGGTGAAGGTGGGCAGCAGGTAACTCCAGCGCCAGGGGAGCTGACCGATCATGCCGGTGATCCACAGCACCAGCATCTGTTCGATAAACACGAGCGCCAGCACGATGAGCGCCTGCTGCCAGAGCGGGGAGCGCCGGATGCGCGCATACAGCTTGAGGGTGATGTAGGCGACGAGCGCAAAGGCGAGCGCGTGCTGGCCGAGCAGCGTGCCGCGCGCGGCATCGAGCAGCAGCCCCATGCCCCACGCGGTGCCAATGCCGATGCGGTCCGGCAGCGCCAGGCACCAGTAGATGAGTACCAGCATCACCCACTCCGGACGCAACAGGCTGGCCCAGGCCGGCAGCGGGAAGAGGGTGAGGACAAGCGCTGCGAGCAGCGTAAGCGCAATGACCCAGCCGCGATGGGCGCGTGTCGGGATCATCGTTTGTCACCGCCGGGGCGGGCCTTTTGGGGCGCGGCGGGCGGCGCCGGTTCGGGCAGCGGTACGGGCGGGCCTGTCTCGCCGAGCACGAGCAGCACCTCGCGGCTGTGTTCGAGATGCGCCGTCGGCACGGCGCGAATACTGGCAAAGGGCTGGCCGGGATCATGGTGCACGCTCACCACCTTGGCCACCGGGTAATCGGGCGGGAAGCGTCCACCGAGACCGGAGGTGATGAGGATATCGCCCACCTGGATGTCGGCGTCGGTGGGAATATAAGGCAGGTCGAGACGGTCGGAGGCACCGGTGCCAAGCGCAAGCGCGCGCAGACCGGTGCGGCTCACCTGCACCGGCACGGCGTGACTGGGGTCGGTGATGAGCAGCGCGATGCTGGAGACCGGGCCGACATGGATGACTTGGCCCATGAGGCCGTTGGCGTCGAGCAGCGGCAGGCCGGGTGTGACCCCGTGCAGCGAGCCCTTGTTGATGACGATCTGGCGGCGGAACGGGTCGAGGTCCACCGCGAGCAACTCCGCCGCACGCACCTCGCCGCGCACCCTCAGTGACGTCTGGAGCAGTTCGCGCAGGCTGGTATTTTCGTTTTCCAGTGCGCTGAGTTTTTGCAGGCCTGCGCTTTGCAGCAGGGCCTGGTTGCGCAGCGCGCTGTTTTCCCGCAGCAGGGAGGTGCGGGAGGAGAGGCTGTCGGCCATCCAGGCGCCCGCCCTGAACGGCAGATCCACCAAATACTGCACCGGGTAGATCAGCAGCGAAAGCGCCGCGCGAGCGCTATCGAGGCGGTGTTGGCGATGATCCAGTGTCATCAGCGCGAGTGCAAGCAGTGCAAATACCAAGAGGCGCAGCGTGGTGTAGGAGCCGCGCGCAAACAGCGGCTTCATCCGCTCCGGTGTGATCGCTGACCTAACCATCCGCTGTTCAGAGCGCCTCTAAGAAGGCGTCCTTTGCTCCGATCAGGCCGGCTTTACCCGGGCGAGCAAGGGCCGCCACAATAGTTTACTCCTGAACCAGGACTTCGCGCCCGCGTTCATCGATCATTTCGAGCGCGATGCCGCCACCGCGTGCCACGCAGGTGAGCGGGTCTTCCGCCAAAAACACCGGCAGGCCGGTCTCTTCCATGAGCAGCTTGTCGAGACTGCGCAGCAGCGCGCCGCCACCGGTGAGCACCATGCCACGTTCGGCCACGTCGGCGCCGAGCTCGGGCGGGGTCTGTTCAAGCGCGGCGCGCACCGCGCTTACGATGCCGGACAAGGGCTCCTGCAGCGCTTCGAGGATTTCATTGCTGTTCAATTTGAAATGGCGCGGCACGCCCTCGGCCTGGTTGCGGCCCCATACCTCCATTTCGTGGATTTCGTTGCCCGGGTAGGCCGAGCCGATTTCCTGCTTGATGCGCTCGGCGGTGGATTCTCCGATCAGGCTGCCGTAATTGCGGCGCACGTAGTTCACGATGGCGTCGTCGAAGCGGTCGCCGCCGATGCGCACCGAGGCGGAGTACACAATGCCGTTGAGCGAGATCACCGCCACTTCCGAGGTGCCGCCGCCGATGTCGAGCACCATGGAGCCGCTGGCCTCGCCGATGGGCAGCCCGGCGCCGATGGCCGCAGCCATGGGTTCTTCAATCAGAAACACCTCGCTCGCGCCCGCGCCCACGGCGGACTCCTTGATCGCACGCCGCTCCACCTGGGTGGAGCCGCACGGCACGCTCACCAGCACGCGCGGGCTCGGGTGCAGGAAACGGTTTTTGTGCACCTTGTGTATGAAGTACTGCAACATCTTTTCGGTGACGGTGAAGTCGGCGATCACGCCGTCCTTGAGCGGACGGATGGCGCTGATGTTGCCGGGGGTGCGGCCCAACATGCGCTTGGCCTCGATGCCTACCGCCACGATGGTCTTCGGGCCCTGCGGGCCGCGCTCCTGGCGGATGGCGACCACCGAAGGCTCGTTCAGCACGATGCCCTGCCCGCGGACATAGATCAGCGTATTGGCAGTGCCAAGGTCAATCGAGAGATCGGTGGAAAGCATCCTGCGTAAACGTCCAAAAACCATGTGTCTCAGTCCTGCCAAGGGAATATATACGGCCACTCTATCAACCGCAGGGCCTTTGGGCAAGCCGCCAAATGTGATAACTTGTGCGCTGTGAACCCGACAGCTTCGGTTCGATGACGCTTTGAGATTGCATCATGTCCTTACAGCCCTCCGATGTAGAGAAAATCGCCCACCTGGCGCGGCTGGCCGTGAGCGAGCAGGACACCCCGGCCTATGTGCGCAATCTGTCCAATATCATCGACCTGGTCGGGCAGATGAACGCGGTGGACACCACCCATGTCACGCCCATGGCGCACCCGCTCGACATGGCCGCGCGCCTGCGCCCCGATGCCGTCACTGAAATCAACCAGCGCGAACGCTTTCAGGCCATTGCGCCGGAGGTGGATGCGGGCGTGTATCTGGTGCCCAAGGTCATTGAATAAAACCATTAACGCAAAGACGCCAAGACGCCAAGTTTTTAATGGGTTTCATAAATCTCTCCGGTAATGGGAAGGGTATTTGTGAATCGGGTTTTAATACTTTTCATTCTTTGCGCCTTGGCGTCTTTGCGTTAGGTTTTAAGGATTAAATGGAATGCACACTAAAACCATCGCCGAGCTATCGCACGCGCTGCATAAAAGAGAAATCTCCAGCGTAGAACTGACGCGCACTTTTATTGAACGCATCAAGCGTCACAACGGCGCGCTCAATGCCTATGTCACCGTGACGGAAGAGCAGGCGCTCGCGCAGGCGCGCGCGGCTGATGCGCGCCTTAAGAAAGGCGAGGGCGGCCCGCTCACCGGAATTCCGCTCGCGCAAAAAGATATATTCTGCACACAGGGCGTGAAGACGACGTGCGGCTCGAAAATGCTCGATAATTTCATCGCGCCGTATGACGCCACTACGGTCGAACGGTTTAACCACGCCGGTGCGGTGATGCTCGGCAAGACCAACATGGACGAATTCGCCATGGGCTCGTCCAACGAAACGAGTTTTTACGGCCCGGTAAAAAATCCGTGGGACTTGAGCGCGGTGCCCGGCGGTTCCTCCGGTGGCTCCGCCGCAGCGGTGGCCGCGCGCCTTGCGCCCGCCGCCACCAGCACCGACACCGGCGGCTCCATCCGCCAGCCCGCCGCGCTGTGCGGCATCACCGGCATCAAGCCCACCTACGGTCGCGTGTCGCGCTACGGCATGATCGCATTCGCCTCCAGTCTCGATCAGGGCGGCCCGATGGCACGGACGGCGGAAGACTGCGCGCTGCTGTTGCAGGCGATGGCGGGGTTTGACGCGCGCGATTCCACCAGCGCCGATCGTCCGGTGCCGAGTTACAGTGCGGCGCTCAACGATTCGATCAAGGGTCTCAAGATCGGCCTGCCCAAGGAATATTTTGGCGCGGGTCTCGATAAAAAAATGGCGCAGTTGATCGAGGCTGCGATCAAGGAGTATGAAAAACTTGGCGCGACAGTGCAGGAAATCAGCCTGCCCAACACGCACCTCGCGGTGCCGGTGTATTACGTGATCGCCCCCGCCGAGTGTTCGTCGAACCTGTCGCGCTTCGACGGCGTGCGTTTCGGTTACCGCTGCAAGGCGCCGAAAGACCTGGAGGACTTATACAAACGCTCGCGCGGTGAAGGCTTCGGCGCCGAGGTCAAGCGCCGCATCATGGTCGGCACCTACGTGCTCTCCGCCGGTTATTACGATGCCTATTATCTCAAGGCGCAGAAGTTGCGCCGGTTGATCAGCGACGACTTCAAGCAGGCCTTCAGCGAAGTGGATGTCATCATGGGCCCGACCGCGCCGACGGCGGCGTTCAATCTCGGCGAAAAGACCGACGATCCGGTGACCATGTACTTATCCGATATCTATACGATTGCAGTGAATCTCGCGGGCCTGCCCGCCATGTCGATCCCCGCCGGTTTTATCGGTCAGCGCCCGGCGGGTTTGCAGATCATCGGCAATTATTTCGACGAGGCGCGCCTGCTGAATGTCGCGCATCAATATCAGAAAGTTACTGATTGGCACTCGCGTGTTCCTGTCGGATTTGAGTAAATGATAGCCGTGAATATATTCACAAGTAGCGAGTGGCGAGTAGCGAGCAACCAATGCGTTGTAACTCGCCACTCGCTACTCGCCACTCGCCACTGGGGTTAATAATGGAATGGGAAACCGTCATCGGGCTTGAAGTGCACGCCCAGCTCGCCACGCAAAGCAAAATCTTTTCGGGTGCGGCCACGGCGTATGGCGCCTCGCCCAACACGCAGGCGTGCGCGGTCGATCTCGGCCTGCCCGGTGTGCTGCCGGTGCTGAACGCAGAGGCGGTGCGCATGGCGGTGAAGTTCGGCCTCGCCATCGGCGCTACCATCGCGCCGCGCTCCGTGTTCGCGCGCAAGAATTATTTTTACCCCGACCTGCCCAAGGGTTACCAGATCAGCCAGTACGAGCTGCCGGTGGTGGCCAAGGGCTCGATTGAAATCGAACTGGAAGACGGCAGAGTCAAGACCATCGGCATCACGCGCGCGCACCTCGAAGAAGACGCCGGTAAATCCCTGCACGAAGATTTTCACGGCAAGAGCGGCATCGACCTCAACCGCGCCGGCACGCCATTGCTCGAAATCGTCTCTGAGCCCGACATGCGCTCCGCCAAAGAAGCGGTGGCGTACATGAAAAAAATACACTCACTGGTACGCTACCTCGAAATCTGCGACGGCAATATGCAGGAAGGCTCCTTCCGTTGTGACGCCAACGTGTCGGTGCGTCCCAAGGGGCGGGAGAAGTTCGGCACGCGCGCGGAGCTGAAAAACATCAACTCCTTCCGTTTTGTCGAAAAGGCGATCAATTTCGAAGTCGAGCGCCAGATTGAGTTGCTGGAAAGCGGCGGCAGCGTAGTGCAGGAAACGCGCCTGTACGACGCCGACAAGGGCGAGACGCGTCCCATGCGCTCCAAGGAAGAAGCCAACGACTACCGCTACTTCCCCGATCCCGACCTGCTGCCGCTCGAAATCGAGGGCGCGTTCATCGCGCAGGTGAAAACTACGCTGCCCGAACTGCCCGATCAGAAAAAACAGCGCTTCGTGACCGATTATGCGCTCACACCCTATGAGGCGGGCGTGCTCACCGCAAGCCGCGAACTGGCCGGGTTTTATGAGGCCGTCGTTGAGGCCGCGCAAGGTGAGGCGAAGCTCGCGGCCAACTGGGTCACGGGAGATCTGCTGGGCGCGCTCAACAAGGCGGGGCTGGATATCCTCGCGAGCCCGGTGAGCCCGCAGGCGCTCGGTGGCCTGTTATTGCGCATCAAGGACAACACCATCTCCGGCAAAATCGCCAAGCAGGTATTCGATGCCATGTGGCACGGCGAAGGTGACGCCGATACGGTGATTCAGGCCAAGGGCTTGCGGCAGGTCACCGACAGCGGCGCGATTGAAAAGGTGGTTGATGAGGTTATCGCCCGGAGTCCGCAGCAGCTCGAACAGTATCGCGCCGGCAAGGAGGCGTTGTTCGGCTATTTCGTCGGTCAGGTAATGAAGGCGAGCGAAGGCAAGGCCAACCCGGCGCAGGTGAATGCGCTGCTGAAGGAAAAGCTCAAGTAGAGCGATCTCAAGCCTACCTCGCTAGCGCTCGACCCCCTTTGCAAAGGGGGTGGCCGCAGGCCGGGGGATTTTGGGCCGCACTGCTGGTGTAATTATTTCGCTGTAGTCCAAGTAGTACACTAGAGGCAAGCCGCAGCATCCAGCGCCATGTGTATCACCAGTCCTATCCCAATCAGTCGCGTGTAAGGTATAAAACTCATCACGACATAAATGCCTATCGGTATATACGTGTGCAACGGGTGAAACCCGATGCTGCACCGGCCCGCATCGTAGATGGGGTTGGCAAACAGATGGTCCAGATCGACCAGCATCGTGGACATCATCAGCAGGTAACTCAACTTCCATTCCGGTTTAAAGAATAGCTGCACCGCCAGTGCCGGTAGCAGGAAATGTAAGGCGATGTGAAGGATGTGAATGCTCCGGTGGCGGACGTGGAACGCGTGGATCACGAATCAATCGAGTTTGACCCTATTGATTCGCTATTGATTTCGGTAATTTCGGCGCAAGCGGCTTTATTGCTTGCGTCCGGGTTGATGGAGGGGTTTGGCGTCATAGCGGCGGCCCTGTTTCGCGGCTAGAGTGCCAGAATGCGACAACATCGAGAAACTGCCCGCTGACGCGGTAGTAAATGAAGTAGCGAATTCGGGTGAGGTGCAGCCTGCGAACTGTGTCAGAGCGCGCTGTTTTAATCTTGGTGCCTATGCCGGGCTATTCAACGAGTAAGGCCAAGGCAGCCTCGACATCCTTGCGAACGGCTCCAGGCGCGGCAGGCCTGTTTTCGGCTCACCATTCTGCCGCCCGTTCAATCTCCCGCTGTGCGCGGGGCTTGATTCGGACAACGAGAGCCAAGATCAGCCGAAACGGCGGAGACGTGCGAACAGTTCGTCGGCAGAAATGCCTTCTTCGCAGTCAGCCTCGTCAAGGGCATCAAGTAGCTCGGCTTCTTGTTGTGGTGGGAGTCGCACAGCAATCTCATCGCCCCGAGCGAGGACGGTCACGACCGTTCCCTCTGGCAAAGAGAGACCCTCTATGACGACCTTACCGCCAATTATGATCCCTGAAGCGATTTGCATGCTGGAATAGTACCCCACAGCTTGTGATGGATGCAATCTGACGCCTAACGTTCAAGCGCAGGGGCGCTGCGCGGATTTATCGCGTAGCGCCCCTGCAACGCCGGGTTGGGCCTCGCGATGGGGAGCAACAAGATGCTCACGAATGGACGGGAGAAGCTGAGAGCTTGACGCCGAGAGCATGAAGCAGCTTGAGCATCGTGTCGTAGCGTGGCTTAGCCCCGGGCGTAAGCGCCTTGTAAAGGCTCTCGCGGCCAAGACCAGCATCTTTGGCGAGTTGTGCCATGCCACGGGCGCGGGCCACATCACGCACGGCGGTTAGAAATACATCGGGATTGGGATCTTCCAGTGCGGCGGTTATGTATTCCGCGATGGTTTCCTCATCATCGAGGTAGTCGGCAGCATCGAACGGGGCAAATTTAGCCATGGTTTACTCCTTATCCAAAGCTCGCGCCATCTCAATGGCGCGTTTTATGTCGCGCTTCTGCGAGGACTTGTCGCCGCCCATGAGAAGCAAATAGACCACCTCTGCACGCCGCGTGAAATAAGCTCGATAACCCGGCCCAACGTGGATGCGCATTTCAGATACTCCTTCGCCCACCGGTTCACAGTCGCCGAAATTGCCGTGTTCGGCAGACCGGATACGATGAGCGATCCGGGCGCGACCCACTTTGTCTTTCAGACCGGCGAGCCAAGCGTCGAATTCTTCGGAGCGCTCAAAGGTGTTCATGCGTTACAGTGTATCCGATTAGATACTAATGCGCAATCCTGAGCACAAGGTGAGTGGTCACGGTGTGAGAGGTCCAACGTTTGAATTCACCGGCCTTGCGCGGCTTTATGCGCAAGGTCCGGTGGAATGATGGGTTGGGCGCGCGCACGCGGAGTTCACCACAAGAAGGCCGCGACCCAAAGCCCGGGTCCATTAAAGGGGTCAGAGCCCTTTTAGGTGATAAAAACGTATATAACCTATGTTGAATTAGACGCCGCCTCTTGCTTCATTGCAAGTGCCTAATGTCTCACTGGCTAGTCGAGGCCGAGTTTCTTCAGCCGGTAGCGCAGGGCGCGGAAGGTGATGCCGAGCAGTTTGGCGGCGGCGGTTTTGTTGTAGCGCGTTTTTTCCAGTGCCTTGACGATGGCTTCTTTTTCCAGCGTGCCGAGATAGGGTTCCAGCGCGTTGCTGTCGTGCATGGCAGCCTCTTGCGCCTGCGGCAGATGCAGGTCGGGGGCGTCGATGATGTTGCCTTCGCACAGGGTGAGTGCGCGCTCGAGGATATTTTCCAGTTCGCGTACGTTGCCGGGGAACGGGTAGTGGGTGAGTGCTTCCAGCGCGGCGGGGCTCAGGCGCGGTGTGGCGGTGCCGGTCTCCGTGCTCAGCCGCTGCAGGATGTGTTCGGCCAGCAGCGGGATGTCCTGCGGACGTTCGCGCAGGCTGGGGACGTGCAGTTCGATGACGTTGATGCGGTAGAACAAATCCTGGCGGAACTCGCCTTTTTTCACCAGTGCGGCGAGGTCCTTGTGCGTGGCGCTCAGGATGCGCACGTCGATGGCGGTCTCCTTTTGTTCGCCGATGGGGCGCACGGATTTTTCCTGAATCGCGCGCAGCAGTTTCACCTGCATGTGCAGCGGCAGGTTGGCGACTTCGTCTAAAAACAGCGTACCGCCGTGCGCGGCCTGAAACAGGCCGGGTTTGTCCGCCACCGCGCCGGTGAAGCTGCCCTTTTTGTGGCCGAAGAATTCGCTGTCCATGAGGTGCTCCGGGATCGCGCCACAGTTCACTGGGATGAACGGGCCGCCCGCGCGCGGGCCACTCTCGTGAATCAGGCGTGCGGCCAGTTCCTTGCCGGTGCCGGATTCGCCGCTGATATACACCGGCGCCTGACTACGCGCGAGCTTGGCGATGGTGATGCGGATGGTTTGCATGACGGGCGAGTTGCCGAGCAGGTCGAGGCCGGCGCGCGCCGCCGACGGTTCGCCGCGTGTGGACGAGAGCCGCAGCGCGGTGCTGACCAGATTGCGCAGCACGCGCAGGTCGACCGGTTTGGAGACAAAGTCAAACGCACCCGCCTTGAGCGCGGCGATGGCCGACTCCATGTTGCCGTGCGCGGTGATGACCGCGACCGGGGTGGCGGGATTGTGAATCTGCATGTGTTCGACGAGATCGATGCCGTTGCCGTCCGGCAGACGCATGTCGGTGAGGCAGAGATCGAACGGTTGTTGCGCGAGCAGCGCGCGCGCCTCTTGCACTGTTGCAGCCGTAAGCGAGGCGACGTTCATGCGCTTCAGGGTGAGTTGCAGCAGCTCACGGATGTCGGCTTCATCGTCTACTATCAGTGCAATGGGATCGCTCATATCAGCGGTTTGCGTCTGCGGTCGGCGAACGTAATGCGAAAACAACTTCCCTCGGGAACAGGCATGTAGCTGAGCCGCGCCTGATTGAGCTCGCATAGTTCGCGTGCAATATACAGGCCGAGGCCGGTGCCGCTCTGTTCGGTGGTGAAGAAGGGTTCGAAGATATGTTGCGCAACGTCCGGTGTGATCGAGGGCCCGTAGTTGATGACATCGATATGCGGCGCGGCGGACTCAGACCCCGGATCGCAACACAGCTTCAGCCGGGGGCGCTGATACAGGTCACTGTAACGCAGGCCGTTTTCGCACAGATTCCACATCACCTGGTGCAACTGGCCGGGGTCGATGTGTACCATGATGCCGTTGCCGGGGTGTTCAATGGCGATGTCCTCGCCGGTGAGCTGGTGGCTGTGCACGAATTGGTCAATAAAGTCGTCCAGCCAGGATTGTAGCGGAACATCCGCCTGATGTGTGTGGTCGCGGCGGCTGAGTTGCAGCACATTGCTGATGATCTTGTTCATGCGTTGCGACTGATCGCACACGATGTCTGTCAGGCGCGCATCTTCTGCATTGAGCGAGGGCGACTCGCTGAGCAACTGGCCCGCGTGACTGATCGCACCCAGCGGATTGCGTACCTCATGTGCGATGCTGGCGGCAAGCCTGCCGAGCGCGGCGAGCTTGAGGTGTTGCGCCTGTTGCGAGATGGCGCTGACGTCTTCCAGAAAGATGAGTGTGCCGGAGGTGGTCTCCGTTCCCAGCCGCGCAAAGCGCGGCAGAATATCGGCGGACACGCTGGCCGGGTGGATGATGTGCGTGGCGCTGTGGACATCCTGCTGCCAGGCATGGAACTGTTGCGCAAGATCGGGCGCTATCCGGTCGAGCGTGCGTGCGGCGGCGGGGCGCGGAAGAGCGAACAGGTGCGCAGCGGACTCGTTCATGAGGCGGACAGTTTCGTCGGCATCAAGCACCATGATGCCTGTTTGCATGCGGTCGATAATGTATTCCGTGAGTTGCTGCATGTTGGCGAGGTCTGCGGCGCGCTGTGTGGCGAGGGCCTCGCTGGCGCGTGCGCTGCGCGCGAGATATTGCATGAGGATGGCGGTGGCGAAGTAGCTTGCACCCAGCATGCCCGCCAGCGTGTAGCTGCCGGGGATTGTCAGTGCCTGCCAGTGCACGTAAACAGACTCGCTCAGTGTAAAGAGGGTCGCGACGGCAGCGAAGAACATCGCGGTTCGGCCCGGCATGAACAGGCCGCCGGCCGCGACCACCACCACGAGCAAAATGCCGAGGCCGCTGTCCACCCCGCCGCTGGCGTGCATGAGCAGGGTGATGGCGGCAATATCGACGAGCACCTGGATGTAGATCTGGTGCCGCAGGGGCGGCCAGCGCCAGAGCAGTGCGAAGCCGCAGGTGACGGCAAACACCAGATAGAAGGCGCTGAGTGCCGCGAAAAGCGGGGGTGCGTATTCGCCGAACGGTTTGAGCGGCGTTTCCAGCAGGGTGGAGGAAAACAGGACACCCGCGAGCAGAAGCCGGTAGATGGCAAGAAAGCGCAGGGCGTTCCACGTGAGGTTGGTGCCGGATGCCGCGTCGGCGCGGGTGTGGGTGCCGATGGTGGCGGTCGGTTCAGTCACCCCGGCCTCGGTCAATCGCGCGCATCCCGGTGTGTCGCCGAACAATAGTAACGCTCGTCCTTTACCAGTGCCTCGCCTGCCGGTACGTGCAGGCCGCATTTGGCGCAGCGTACAATGGTGCCGATGCGCGGAGACTGTTTGGGCGGCGAAGTGCGGCGCCGATAATTACGCACCAGCGCGACAATCACCCATACGGCCAAGGCGATAAAGATCAGGCGTAACAGGTTCATAGGCAATAACGGAGAATTTCTCCGCAGAAGCATAGCGCATTTTGCCTAAATCGCCTATTTCCTCCACAATAACGCTCTTTCTAAGGTGAAATCCCCGTGTACCTTCACGAATACCAGTCCAAACAATTGCTCGGCGCGTACGGCATGCCGCTGCCAGCGGGCCGCATCGCTCACTCGGCAGAGGAGGCGGTGGCGGTTGCGCGCGCAATCGGCGGCGCGAGCTGGATGGTGAAGGCGCAGGTGCACGCGGGGGCGCGCGGCAAGGCGGGCGGTGTGCAGCGCGCAAACAGCAGCGCCGACGTGGAGCGGATTGCCAGGGCGCTGATCGGCAGCCGTCTGGTAACGCAACAGACCGGCGTGCAAGGCCTGCCGGTGGGCGCCGTGCTGGTGGAGACGCCCTGCGTCGCGGTGCGCGAACTTTACCTCTCGCTCACCATCGACCGTCGCAGCGAGCGCGTGCTGGTCATGGCCGCCGCCGGTGGCGGCATGGAGATTGAGCAGCGTGCCCATGACACGCCCGATACGATACACACAGTCACGGCAGACCCGGTCGCAGGCCTGCAGGCTGAGCAATGCCGTACGCTGGCCGTGTCATTACAGCTGGCGGACAAACAGATCGCGCAATTCACGCAGATTCTGCTCGCACTGTACCGTCTGTTTGTGGAAAAAGACGCCGCCCTGATCGAGATCAATCCGCTGGTGGTGACGGACGCAGGTGATCTGCTCGCGCTCGATGCCAAGATCGTGCTCGACGACAATGCGCTCTACCGGCAGACGGAACTCGCCGCGCTGCGCGACGTGACGCAGGAAGACGCGCGTGAAAGCGCCGCGCGCGGCTTTGGTCTCAACTACATTACACTCGACGGCAACATCGCCTGCATGGTGAACGGCGCCGGGCTCGCGATGGCGACCATGGACTTGATCAAGCTGCACGGCGGCGAGCCCGCCAATTTTCTCGATGTGGGCGGCGGCACGACGGCGGACAAGGTGGCGGAGGCGTTCAAGCTGATTTTGTCCGACAAAAAGGTGCGCGCGATACTGGTCAATATCTTCGGCGGCATCGTGCGCTGTGACCTGATTGCGGAGGGCATCATCAAGGCCGTGTCCGAGGTCGGCATTACACTGCCCGTGGTCGTGCGCCTCGAGGGCAATAACGCAGAGCGTGCGCGCGAATTGCTGCATGACAGCAGACTCAAAATCATCGCCGCTGACGGTTTGACCGATGCGGCTGTAAAAGCAGTAAAGGCAGTGGCGAGTAGCTAATGGCGAGGGAGCCAAAAAATCATGCTTACACTCATAATTTCCTGCTTATCACTCGCCACTAGCCACTAATTTTTATGAGCATACTTGTCAACAAGAATACCAAAGTCCTTTGCCAGGGATTTACCGGCAAACAGGGCACATTTCACTCCGAGCAGGCCATCGCCTACGGCACGCGCATGGTCAGCGGCGTGACGCCCGGCAAGGGCGGCGCAACGCATCTGGGCCTGCCAGTGTTCAATACCGTGCGTGACGCGGTGCGGGAAACGCAGGCGGATGCCAGCATGATTTACGTGCCCGCGCCGTATGCGGCGGACGCGATTCTGGATGCGGCGGATGCGGGCATTAAGGTCATCGTGTGCATCACCGAGGGGATTCCGGTGCTGGATATGCTCAAGGTGAAGGCGGCGCTGAAAAATTATCCGCAGGCGCGACTCATCGGCCCGAACTGCCCCGGCGTCATCACGCCGGGTGCGTGCAAGATCGGCATCATGCCGGGCGCGATACACAAACCCGGTTGCGTCGGCATCGTCTCGCGCTCCGGCACGCTCACGTACGAGGCCGTGCACCAGACCACGCAAAACGGTTTGGGGCAAAGCACCTGCGTCGGCATCGGCGGCGATCCGATTCACGGCATGAATTTTATCGACTGCCTCGCGCTGTTCGAGCAGGACCCGCAGACGGAAGGTATTATTCTGGTCGGCGAGATCGGCGGCACGGCGGAAGAGGCTGCGGCGGAATACATCGAGGCCCATGTCAGTAAACTGGTGGTGTCCTACATCGCGGGATTAACCGCGCCCGCAGGCAAGCGCATGGGCCATGCCGGCGCCATCATCAGCGGAGGCTCGGGCACGGCACAGGGCAAGATCGCCGCGCTTGAGCGCGCGGGCGTCACCGTGGTGCATTCGCCCGCGGAGATGGGCGCCGGCATGCTGGAACAATTTAAGCGTTGCAAACCGCGTGAGCACCACTCTTAGAATCGTGATGGCGCAGTTGAATCTGCGCGTGGGCGACGTGCGCGGCAACGTCGCGCGCATCATCGCCGCCGCCGTGCGCGCGCGCGATGAGATGCAGGCGCACGTGGTGGTATTTCCCGAGCTTGCGCTCACCGGCTACCCGCCGGAAGATTTGCTGCTGCGCAGTGACCTGCATGCGCGCGTGCTGTGGGGCATCGAGGAACTGAAACGCTCGCTCAGCGGCATCGACGTCATTGTGGGTTATCCGCACGAGGACGACGACGGTTGTCTCTATAATGCGGCGGCACTGATCCGCAACGGCGCCATTGCGGCGCGTTATTTCAAACAGCATCTACCCAACTACGGCGTATTTGACGAGAAACGCTATTTCACTGCGGGCACAGACGCGTGCGTCATCGATATTCGCGGTGCGCCGGTGGCGCTCACGATCTGTGAAGACATCTGGATGCCCGGCCCCATTCAGCAGGCGCGCGCGGCGGGGGCGCATTTGCTGATCAACATCAACGCCTCACCCTATCACGCCGGCAAGGGCGACGAACGCGAGGCGCTGCTGCGCCAGCGCGTGCACGAAGGCAGCATGCCGATTGTGTATGTGAATCTCGTCGGCGGGCAGGATGAGCTGGTGTTCGACGGCGCATCGTTTGTCATGAGCGCGCACGGTGTCGTCACCGCACTCGCGCCCGCGTTCAGCGAAGGGCTGTATGTGCAGGATTTCGCCGTCTCCGGTACCGGCGCGATCAGCGCCGAGCCCGGCATCTGTCATGCCCCGCTGCCGGAGGCGGCAAGCGTGTATCAGGCACTCGTGCTCGGCGTGCGCGATTACATCGAAAAAAACGGCTTCGGCGGCGTGGTGATCGGGGTGTCGGGCGGCATCGATTCTGCGCTCACGCTCGCGCTGGCGGTGGACGCCATCGGCGCGGAATGTGTGGAGGCGGTGCAGATGCCTTCGCGTTACACCGCGCAGATGAGCATGGAGGACGGCGCGGCCATCGCGCAGGCGCTCGGCGTGGAGAGTCGCGTGATTTCCATCGAGCCCACGTTCAACGCGTTCATGCAAAGTCTGCAGGAAGAGTTCGCCGGTCTGCCCGCGGACACCACGGAGGAAAACATCCAGGCGCGCTGCCGCGGCGTGATCCTGATGGCGATCGCAAACAAAAAGCGCAAGATCGTGCTCTCCACCGGCAACAAGAGCGAGATGGCGGTGGGCTACGCCACGCTCTACGGCGACATGGCGGGCGGGTTTGCGCCGCTCAAGGACGTGCCGAAGATGCTGGTCTATCGGCTGGCAGAATATCGCAACGCGATCAAGCCCGTGATTCCGCGCCGCGTGTTTGAGCGCCCGCCTTCGGCGGAGCTTGCGCCCGGCCAGAGGGATGAGGACAGCCTACCGCCGTATGCCGTGCTGGACCCGATCCTGGAGCTCTATGTGGAGCGGGACAAGCGGCCGGAGGAGATCGTCGCCGCCGGGTTCGATGCGGCCACGGTGCGGCGCGTGCTCGCCATGGTGGATCGCAATGAATACAAGCGGCGTCAGGCGGCGCCGGGGGTGCGCATCACGCGGCGTGCCTTTGGGCGTGATCGGCGTTATCCTATTACCTGGGGTGCCATTTGATGAAGGGTGATCTATGAAAAAGCTCGAAGCGATTATCAAACCGTTCAAACTCGACGACGTGCGCGAGGCATTGTCCGACATCGGCATCACCGGCATGACCGTGACCGAGGTCAAGGGCTTCGGGCGCCAGAAGGGCCACACCGAGCTCTACCGCGGCGCCGAATATGTGGTGGATTTTCTGCCCAAGATCAAGATCGAGGTGGTGCTGGCGGATGAGCACGTCGAGCGTGCCATCGAGGCCATCACCCAGGCCGCGCGCACCGGCAAGATCGGCGACGGCAAGATATTCATTACCACGGTCGAGCGCGTGGTGCGCATCCGCACCGGTGAGACGGATCTGGCGGCGGTATAGGCCGGGGGATTACTTCACGACCAGGTTTTTCACTTCCGCAATGCCGGGGTTGTCCGGGTAGTTGAGTTCCAGCACGCGCAGCGCATCACCCGAGAGGTCGTTGAGCCCCATCACTTTGTAGGCCTTGGCCATCACCGCCAGCGCCTCCGGCATCGCCGGCGTGCGCTGGTAATTTTCCACCACGTATTTGGCACGGTTGGCGGCGGCGAGATAGGCCTCGCGCTTCATGTAGTAGTTCGCCACGTTGACTTCATATTGCGCGAGGTTGTTGCGCAGATACGCCATGCGCAGTGTCGCGTCCTCGGCGTATTTGCTTTTCGGGAAACGCTTCGTGAGCTCGGAAAAATCCTGGAACGACTGGCGCGCGGCACCGGGGTCGCGCTGTGTGGCATCCTGCGGGACGTAGCGCTCAAACAGCCCCTTGCCCTGATTGAAACTGGTGAGGCCTTTCAGATAATAGGCATAGTCCACATACGGGTGGCGCGGATGGAGCTTGATGAAGCGGTCGGCGGCCGCAATCGCCGCCGCGGGTTCGTTGTCCCTGTAATAGGCATGGATGATATCCAACTGCGCCTGTTGCGCGAGGCGCCCGGTGGGGTAACGCGCCTGCAGCGACTCCAGATATTTCGCACCCTGCGCGAAGTCGCCGGAGTTGATCGAATCCTTGGCTTCGGTGTAAAGCTTGTTCGCCGACCAGCTCTTGGTTTCGTCGATCTGTTCCGGCAGCAGCGAACAGCCGCCGACGGCGAGCACTAAACACGCTACTATTAGATACTTGATCTGAGACATGAAAAGCAGATTTCCCGACAACCGCCTGAATTATACCATGTGACCCCGACACCATGACTACACCCGAACAGCTCACCGCACACATCCCGGCCGACATGGCCGGCCTGCGTCTCGATCAGGCACTTGCACAACTTTTCCCCGCCTATTCGCGGGCGCGCCTGCAGCAGTGGGTGCGTGCGGGCGAGGTGCGCGTCGACGCCAAACAGTGGCGCACGCGCGACAAGGTGCGCGGCGGGGAATTGGTCGAGCTCACGGCGGCGCTCAAGGCCGAAGGCGCATGGCAGTCCGAGCCTATCGCGCTCGATATCCTGTATGAGGACGCTGCGCTGCTCGTGATCAACAAGCCCGCGGGCCTGGTCGTGCATCCGGGCGCGGGCAATCCTCAGGGCACGCTGCTGAATGCGCTGCTGCACCACGCACCCGAGCTCAATACGGTGCCGCGCGCGGGCATTGTGCACCGGCTGGACAAAGACACCAGCGGTCTGCTGGTGGTGGCGCGCACGCTGCCCGCGCAGAAATCGCTGGTGAAGCAACTGCACGCGCGCACGGTGCAGCGTGAATACGATGCGATCGTGGTGGGCGTGATGACTGCGGGCGGACGTATCGAGGCCGCGCTGATCCGCCACCCGGTGCAGCGCACGCGCATGGCCGTGACGGTCGAAGGGCGCGGCAAGGCAGCCATCACGCATTACCGCGTGGCACAGCGCTTTCGCGCCCACACGCAGATCAGGGTGCGGCTTGAGACCGGGCGCACACACCAGATTCGCGCCCACATGGCGCATATCCGCCATCCCATCGTCGGTGATCCGGTGTACGGCGGGCGGCTGGCGCTCCCTGCGGGTTGCAGTGAGTCGCTCAAGCTGGCCTTGCGCAGCTTCAAACGTCAGGCGTTGCATGCTGCCACGCTCGGATTTCTGCACCCGTTAACGGGTGAGGCGATGCAATGGTCGGTGCCGCCGCCCGACGATATAGTGCAACTGCTGGCGGTGCTGGACGAAGATGCACGGAGCTGAAGACTGGATCATCCCTGACTGGCCCGCGCCGTCCACGGTACGCGCTGTATCCACCACGCGGCGCGGCGGCGTAAGCGTTGCGCCTTATGATTCATGGAATCTCGGCGATCATGTGGGTGATGACCCGCGCGCAGTGGAGCAAAATCGCAAGCGCCTGATGGAGGCGCTGAGCCTGCCCGCGCCACCGGTATGGTTGCGGCAGGTGCATGGCGCGCGCGTGGTGGACGCTGGGCATGGGTCGTGTGAAGCGGATGCGGCCTATACCGGTCAGCCCGGTGTGGTGTGCGCGGTGCTGACCGCGGACTGTCTGCCGCTGCTGTTATGCAACGCCGCCGGCACGCGCGTTGCCGCAGTGCATGTGGGTTGGCGCGGTCTTGCTGCGGGCGTGATCGAGGCCGCGCTCGCTGTCATGGGCCCCGGCGCGGAGCTGCTCGCGTGGCTCGGTCCCGCCATCGGCCCCGGCGACTTCGAAGTAGGCAGCGAGGTGCGCGATATTTTTATGGCGCAGGATGCACGCGCGCAACATGCATTCCGGCCTTCACCCAACGGCCGCTGGTGGGCGGATATATATCAACTTGTGCGTCTACGATTAGCCGCTCACGGCGTGACCATGGTTTACGGTGGACACGAGTGCACCTTTAGCGACAAAACACGTTTTTATTCCTACCGCCGCGACGGCAAAACCGGGCGCATGGCGACAATGATCTGGTTGGAGACAGATACAAGATAAGTATTTTACTTTTCTCTTGCCTCTTGCCTCTTGCCTCTGTATTTATTGAGTATGATGACGCGCTTATGTGCGAGGGAGAATCATGGATCTGTTGACCTGGATAGTCTTGTTCAGCTTGCTGGGTGGGGTGCTGAGCGTCATCGCGGCGAGCGGATTCCTGCTGTTGCCGGAGCATATGCTGACGCGTCTGATGTCGCCCATGGTCAGCTTCGCCGTGGGTGCCCTGTTGGGCGTGGTGTTCCTGCATCTGCTGCCGGAAGCCATGGCGGCGCCGGGCGTGGATGTCGGCCTCGTTAGTTTCACTATACTCGCCGGGTTGCTGGGATTTTTCCTGCTGGAAAAAATGGTGCTATGGCGCCACCATCATCACGGCGACGGGCACGCATGTCCGGGCGAGGTCGCGCATAACCGTGCGGGAGGGATGCTGATTCTGATTGGCGACGCCGTGCATAATTGCGTGGATGGGGTGTTGATTGCCGCAGCGTTTCTCACCGATGTCCATCTGGGCGTGCTGACCAGCATCGCCATCGCCGCGCATGAAATTCCGCAGGAGATGGGGAGTTTCGTAGTACTGTTACACAGCGGTTTCAGCCGCGCACGCGCGCTGCTGTATAACGTGCTGTCAACGGGCACCACCGTAGTGGGCGCGGTGTTCGCTTACTACAGTTTGTCAGACATGCAGCAGGTGCTGCCGCTGATACTGGCCGTCGCCGCATCGAGTTTTATTTATATCGCCGTGGCGGACCTCATTCCCGGCCTGCACGAACGCACCCAGTTGCGCGCGACCGTGCAGCAGATCATCCTGATTGCGCTCGGTATCATGACCATTTATATCGTCGAGATGGCGCTGCATTAACCTGAGGAATCTCTGATTTATTCAGGGCGGTTTCAATGACCAAGTGCAAAAAGCGCAGCATGATGCTGCCTGAAATCAAACGCATCCGGGGTGAACAACTCC
>JAQBXX010000022.1 GCA_027624315.1 Pseudomonadota bacterium | reverse complement strand
GCGGCGTAGAAGTCACGCTGGAGCTTGTTGGTCTCGATGTGCTCAAACGTCCGTCCGCGCCGTGAGCGCACTTGATCGACTGGCCGTACCTGGATGTGTCAGCCCCTGATTTTTTTGACAGGCCGTTCTGCTAATCCGGCTCAAGGTGAACCATCCACAGATAGATGGTTAAGCCGCCTTATGCCGCTTTCGGGTTTGAGTGGCGGCGTCCACCCGTTCGACTTCCATCACCACTTTGGCGCCGATGGATTCCTTGGCGATAGCCAGGTCGTAACGAGTTTGCAGGTTCATCCAGAAGTCTGCGCTCGTCCCAAAGGCATGGGCGATTCGCAGGGCGGTTTCGGGCGTGATGCCGCGCTTACCGTTCAAGATATCCGTAATCCGGCCCGATGGCACACGCAGCCCGAGGGCAAGCCGGTTGGCGGAAAGATCGCGCGCGGCGAGCTCGCGTTTCAGGATTCGGCCAGGATGGATCGGTGTCATGTTAGTTACCCTCGGTGATAATCGGTTATCTCTACGGCGTAGGCATCCCCGTCTTTGAATCGGAAACAAATTCGCCATCTGTCATTGATGGTCATCGCCCACTGTCCGGCGCGATCACCCTTGAGCTTGTGCAGACCCACACTTTTCAATGGACTCAGGTCCTGCAAGCTCCGGGCGGCGTAGAGTGCCGCGAGCAGATCCTGGGCCGCCTCAACGTCGAGGCCCCGGAACGGCGAGTTTTTGCCGTCGGTGTAGAACCGCTCCGATGCCCGGTTCGCCCAGGTTCTTATCATATGTATAATGTACTACGTGACTCGTAGTATTGTAAATACCCCATAAATACCCTGCTTGTCATTTCTGCTTAACAGATGGACGCGTAAGGCGGCCAGGTCGCCTTTTTTTGCGTTCCCCAGTTTTGGGGTTGCCTGCGACGGATTGAACGGCGCTACCCACATCCTCAACCACGTTGTCGTGCAGCTTTTTGTATTGCCGCCCAAAGCGACGGGTTTGCACGACTTTATCTCATGCGCTCGATAATCTCGTATAAACAACAAGGGGCTCCTAAGAACCCCGTTGCCATAAACCTAACCGACGCGTCAGGCAACCTTGAAGTCGAGATGCTTGAGATCGGCGAAAGGCACGCGCTCCTTGACGCGCAGGATTTCGACACCGACAACCTGGTTGTTGGCGTCGAAATCCAGAACGATGCCAGGCTGAACCTCCTCGGATTCGATGATTTTTGATTCATCGAGACGCAGGTAGAGTGCGTCGGATTTCTCGTCATAGTGCATTTTCATAGCTTGCCTCTCTGAGCCCGGTCAAAATAGACGGTAACAATACGCCAAGGGCTCACGGTTACATTGTAGACTACCCACAATATCCGGTCATCATGTTCAGTGATGCAGCCCAGGGCATGACGCAATTCGGGGTCGACTTTGTCCGGCTCCGTCCGCTCCGGACTCTGCAAGACCCGCTCCACCCACGCAGCAGGAATCTTGCGCTCGGCCATCACCGTTGCCGCATGGGCCGTCAACTCGTAGCGAATTTTATCTTGCATGTTGTTCTGTTAGCCCAGTGTTCACCAACATTTCTTCAAAAAATCACCGCTTCAAATCGCGGTAAAAATTTTCATGCGATCCGATGGCCTCCAGATACACCAGTCTGATCATGTCGTCCACGGTGTATCCAAGCAGATAAAGCTGCCCCTGACTGCGGAATTTGTGGACTCGCAAGGCCGCTAGATCGCCTTTTTTGCGCTCCCCGATTTTGGGGTGGTCTGCAACGGATTGAACGGCGCTATCCACATCTTCAGCCACGTTGTCGTGCAGCTTTTTGTATTGCCGCCCAAAGCGGCGGGTTTGCACGACTTCATGGCTCATGCACGCCGCTTACGCGTTACGAAAGGGATGGCGCTGTCGCGCGGTTCGGCCATGGAGATGAGGGATTCGGCGATGAAGCTCACCGGCAGGTCGGGGTTGTCCAATGCGGCACGCCCGACCTTGGCCCAAAATTCGATTTGGCCGGCGATGGTGCGATGTTCTGCTGCGGCCTCTGATTTGGCTTGTTCGTACAGTTCGTCGTCGATTCTGACCGGCATGCCCATGGTCTGATCCTCCCGCCTTACTACTTAAGTAGTAAGGCTAGCGCAAATGCGGGGATCAAGTCAAAGGGCGTCCTATTGCTCCAGCCTCTGAATGTAGCGTTGCCGCTCTTCTTCTGCTTCCCGGATCGCGGCGTCGATTTCCCGCATGACGCCGTCCACATCGGCCGGTTTTTCGCTGCGCTGGAAGTGCCCGGTCAGCTCGCTCTCCGGGTGCAGCTTGCCGCTCTCGTAGAGTGACCATATCTCCATGGCGTAGTCGGTGGACAGTATCTCGGGGGCAAAACGGCCAAAGTAGGTGGCGAGGTTGTTGATGTCGCGCTCAAGCATGCTGAAGGCGTGGTTGTTGCCTGCGGCGTTAATGGCCTGGGGCAAGTCGATGATGACGGGCCCTGCGCTGCCGACGAGCACGTTATATTCCGACAGATCGCCGTGGACGAGCCCGGCGCAGAGCATGCGCACGACCTCTGTAATCAGCATGCGGTGGTACTCGCGCGCCTGCTCTGCCGTCAGCACCAGATCGTTGAGCCTCGGGGCGGCTTCACCGGTGCTGTCGGTCACCAGCTCCATCAACAGCACGCCGGCATGGAAGTGATAGGGCTGCGGGACACGCACGCCGGCGGCGGCGAGTCGGTACAGGGCGTCCACCTCGGCGCTTTGCCATGCGTCTTCCTGCGCTTTGCGCCCATAGCGGGTGCCCTTCTCCATGGCGCGGGCGCGGCGGCTGCTTTTCATCTTGCGGCCTTCGGTGTAATTGGCGGCCTGGCGGAAGCCGCGTTTGTTGGCCTCTTTGTAAACCTTCGCGCAGCGGATATCTTCGCCACAGCGCACCACGTAGACCATGGCCTCTTTGCCGCTCATGAGCTGACGGATGACGCCATCGACGAGACCATCCTCGACCAGCGGTTCAATTCTTTTGGGGATTTTCAGCTGTGCACCACTCGATGGGGATTATGTGCGGGCTTTCCAACGGCGCGGATCTCGACTGCCGTGCATTACCGCGAAAACAACGATTGTGGTGCTATCAGCTTGGTGAGACACCGACGATAAATCTTGTTCTGCTTCCGGTCGAAGCCGAACGTCGAGGGTCATAGTTTACGGCGGATGTCAGCCATAGCATCGGTCGCCGGGCGACCGTGACTCTTGTCCATCTCGTAGGCGTCGAGGCGCCGGTCGAGTTCGGCCTTCTGCTCGGCGGTAAGCTGTAGCGCCTGTTGATCAGCGGCAATACTGTCCCATAAGTCCTCGACGAACTTGATACGCTCTTCTACCGGAAGCTGTTGCGGCTTTGTGTTCATCGTTAAACCTCGCCGGTAGTCACTGGGGCTTGTTCAAGGATTTCCTGCATTGTACCGAGGGTCGGAATCGAACCGACACGGTGTCACCACCACCGGATTTTGAGTCCGGCGCGTCTACCAGTTCCGCCACCCCGGCATGTTGTGTAGTATAAACGTTCCCTGTACACGGCGGTAGCTGGCATTTTTAGAGATGCCCTTTCAAATATGCAGCGCAGTGATTTTTCTTACGACCTCCCGCCCCAGCTTATCGCGCAAACACCCCTGACCGGGCGCAGCCAGAGCCGGTTGTTGTGTCTGGACGGGCGCACGGGCGCGCTGGAGGACCGCGTGTTCAGCGACCTGCCGCAACTGCTCGCAGCGGGCGACCTGTTGGTATTCAACGACACGCGCGTGATCCCGGCGCGCCTCTATGGCGTCAAGGAGAGCGGCGGAAAGATCGAGGTGCTGGTGGAGCGTGTGCTGGATGAGCGGCGTGTGCTGGCGCAGATACGCGCCAGCAAACCGCCCAGGCCGGGCATGCTGCTCATGCTCGAAGGCACTGCGGCCCGGGTGCATGCGCGGCATGATGATCTGTATGAACTGGTTTTCGAGGACGAGCGCCCGGTGCTGGAGATATTAAACGCCGTCGGCCATGTGCCGCTGCCGCCGTATATTGAGCGCGCCGATCAGGCGGCCGACCGTGAGCGCTACCAGACCGTGTATGCGCGCACGCCGGGCGCGGTCGCCGCGCCCACTGCAGGCCTGCACTTCGATGCGGCGCTGCTGCAACGCCTCGCCGAACGCGGCATCGAAAGCGCCTTTGTGACGCTGCATGTGGGGCTCGGCACCTTCCAGCCGCTGCGCGTGGAGAGGCTGGAAGATCACGTGATGCATGCGGAGCGCGTCGACGTGTCAGCGCGTGTGTGCGAACAGGTGCTGGCGACGCGCGCGCGTGGCGGACGTGTGGTCGCCGTCGGCACCACCAGCGTGCGCGCACTGGAAAGCGCATCGCACGGCGATAACATCGCGCCCATTCACGGCGAGACGGATATCTTTATCTATCCGGGCTATAAATTTAAATCAGTGGATGCCATCATCACCAACTTCCATCTGCCCGAATCCACGCTGCTCATGCTGGTGTCCGCCTTCGCCGGCACCGATAATGTATTGCACGCCTATCGCCATGCGGTACAGGAGCGCTATCGTTTTTTCAGCTACGGCGATGCGATGTATGTAACACCAGTGGCTAGTGGCGAGTAACCCGGATGGCCTAGCGACAGTTGCGTGCCTTGACTGATAGAAGTATCCTGTAAGTCATGAGCATACCCGTTGAAAAACTCACCGAAGCCGTCTTGTCATTGCCGAGTGACGCACGGGCGTTGCTTGCCGATCGCCTGGTAGAGAGCCTCGACCCGATCACGGACGAAAATATCCGTGATCTGTGGTCTGCCGAGGCACTGCGGCGGCGGGACGAGGTGCGTGAAGGCAAGACCCAAACCATCCCGGGTGTAACCGCCCTGGAGCAAGTCCGCAACTCCATCAAGAAATGAGGCTTGAGTTTCATCCTCAGGCCCTTGCCGAATTCGAGCAAGCCGCGCTCTATTACGAAGAACACCAGCCCGGTCTGGGCTTTCGTTTCTACGCGAGTGTCGAAGCGGCGCTCCAAAGCATCGTTGAAGCTCCCGTGCAGTGGCCGATATTGAATCAAGATATTCGCCGGTGCCTGACACGGATATTTCCGTATGCGGTACTTTACACCGTGGAGCCTGAATATGTGCTCGTTGTGGCAGTCATGCACTGTCACCGAAAGCCCGGATATTGGCTCGCTCGCATACAGCCGGGAACTGACATTATTTCCAGCAAGTAACCCCCGTTGTTATCGCAATATGAAATTTGAACTCCTCCACAACGACAGTAACGCCCGACGCGGGCGCATGTCTTTCACACGCGGCACGGTGGAGACACCCGCCTTCATGCCTGTCGGCACGTACGGCACGGTGAAGGCGATGACGCCCGAGGAGGTGCGTGCCACCGGCGCCGAGATCATTCTCGGCAACACCTTTCACCTAATGCTGCGTCCCGGCACCGAGGTGATCCGCGCGCACGGCGATCTGCACGATTTCATGCACTGGGACGGCCCCATCCTCACCGACTCCGGCGGCTTTCAGGTGTTCAGCCTGGGTGAGATGAGCGACGCACAAGGACGTGCTAGTGTCGCGGGAGGCAGGACGCCGGGAGCGACCAAAATTACCGAGCAGGGCGTGACCTTCCGCTCGCCGGTGAACGGCGACGAGGTCTATCTCGACCCGGAACGCTCCATGGAGGTACAGCGCGCGCTGGGCGCGGACATCGTGATGATCTTCGACGAGTGCACGCCCTACCCCGCCGACGAAGACACCGCGCGCACCTCGATGGAGCTCTCGCTGCGCTGGGCCGCGCGCAGCAAACAAGCGCACGACGACAATCCCGCCGCGCTGTTCGGCATTGTGCAGGGCGGTGTGCACATGTCGCTGCGCACGGCCTCGCTCGCCGGTCTCACCGAGATTGGTTTTGACGGCTACGCCATCGGCGGGCTCTCGGTGGGCGAACCCAAGCCCGATCGCCTGCGGGTGCTGGAGATGCTGCTGCCGCGCATGCCCGCCGACCGGCCGCGCTATCTCATGGGCGTCGGCACGCCGCAGGACATCGTGGAGGCGGTGCAGCGCGGCGTGGACATGTTCGACTGCGTGCTGCCCACGCGCAACGCGCGCAACGGCCATTTGTTCGTGCGCGGCGGCGAGATCCGCATCCGCAACAGCCAGTACCAGTTCGACACGCGCCCGCTCGACGCGGACTGCAGCTGCTATACCTGCCGCAATTACAGCCGCGCCTACCTGCGCCACCTCGACCGGGCGAACGAGATCCTGGGCGCGCGCCTCAACACCCTGCACAACCTGCATTACTACCAGGAGCTGATGCAGGGCCTGCGCGGCGCCATCGAACAGGGCCGCCTCGACGATTTTGTGGCCGATTTCCACGCAAAACGCGCGCAAAACCCGGCGGCTATGGCATAATCGGCAGCACTAAATCCATCACCCAGGATACAACCATGAGCTTCTTTATCTCCGATGCGCTGGCCCAGCCCGCGTCCGCAGCCACCGCAGAATCCAGCCTGCTCAGCTTCTTGCCGCTGATCGGTATTTTCGTGCTGTTCTATTTCCTGCTCATCCGCCCGCAGATGAAGCGCGCCAAGGAGCACAAAACCCTGCTGAGCGCGCTCACCAAGGGCGATGAGATCGTCACCGGCGGTGGCGTACTGGGGCGCATCACCGAGGTCGGCGCTGACTTCATCAGCCTCGAAATCGCCAACGGCGTCGTCGTTAAGGTGCAGAAACAGTCCGTGGCGAGCATCATGCCCAAGGGCACCATTAGCTCAGCCTGATACTTCCACCTGAACCTCGCCAGAGCTTCATAAGCGCCATGTTGAATCAGTACCCGCTGTGGAAATACCTGCTGATCCTGTGCGTGGTCACCGCCGGCGTGCTATACAGCGCGCCCAACCTGTACGGGGAAGACCCCGCCCTGCAGATCTCCGCCACGCGCGCCACCAAGCTGGATGCCGCCACCGAGGATCAGGTGCTGGGGCTGCTGAAACAAAACACCCTCGCCTACAAATCCACGACTCGCGACGCCCACAGCCTGCTGGTGCGTTTTAACGACACCGAAACCCAGATCAAGGCCAAGGATATCCTGAAGGACGCGCTGGGCGGCTACGTGGTGGCGCTGAATCTCGCGCCCGCCACTCCCCGCTGGCTCACGGCGCTGAACGCGCAGCCCATGTACCTCGGCCTCGACCTGCGCGGCGGCGTGCACTTCCTGATGGAAGTGGACATGGACGCCGCCGTGGGCCAGGCGGAAGAGCGCTATGTCAGCGACGTGCGCACCCTGCTGCGCAACAAGAAGTTGCGCTACCTGAGCATCGCGCGCAGCAGCCAAGGTCTCGAATTCAAGTTCCGCAACCAGGACGAACGCGACAAGGCACGCGACGTGGTACACAACGAATACCCCGCCCTGGTGCTGACGGATGCAGACAGCGCCGACAGCTTCAACCTGATCGCCACCCTCTCCAATGCCGAACAGCGTGAGGTGCGCAAATTCGCCTTGCAGCAAAACATCACCACGCTGCGCAACCGTGTGAACGAACTCGGTGTGGCCGAGCCCGTGATCCAGCAGCAGGGCGACAGCCGCATCGTGGTGCAGCTGCCGGGTGTGCAGGACACCGCGCGCGCCAAGGAAATCCTCGGCGCCACCGCCACACTCGAATTCCGCATGGTGGACGAGGGACATAGCGTCGAAGAGGCCCTCGCGGGCCACGTGCCTGCCGGCGCCAAGCTTTACAAACGGCGCGAAGGCGGCCATACCCTGCTCAAGAACCAGGTCATGCTCACCGGCGATTACATCACCGACGCCGCTTCCGGCATCGAGCAGCAAAGCGGCGAATCCGCCGTGTTCATCACGCTCGATGGCAAGGGTGCAGGCATCTTCAGCAACGCCACCAAGGAAAACGTCAGCAAACTGATGGCCGTCGTGTTCATCGAAAACAAGAGCGAGACGCGCGTCATCGACGGCAAGCCCACCAAGGTCAAGAGCAAGGTGGAAGAAGTCATCAATCAGGCCAAGATCCGCGAGCAACTGGGCAAGCGTTTCCAGATCACCGGTCTCGACAGTTCCGACGAGGCGCGCGACCTCGCACTGTTGCTGCGCGCGGGCGCGCTGACCGCGCCGATCGAGATCGTCGAAGAACGCACCGTCGGCCCCAGCCTGGGCGCGGAAAACATCGTCAAGGGCTTCAACTCGACCATGATCGGCTTCGCCGCCATCATGATCTTCATGGCGATTTACTATTATTCCTTCGGCGTGATTGCGAGCGTTGCGCTCGGCGTCAACATCCTGCTGCTGATCGCCGTGCTGTCGATGTTGCAGGCCACGCTCACACTGCCCGGCATTGCGGGTATCGCGCTCACCGTGGGCATGGCGATAGACGCCAACGTGTTGATCTACGAACGCATCCGCGAGGAGCTGCGCAACGGCAATAGCCCGCAGGCCAGCATCAACGCGGGCTACGACCGCGCCTTCGTCACCATCCTCGACGCCAACATCACCACCCTGATCGCGGGCTTCGCCCTGTTCATGCTCGGCTCCGGCCCGATACGCGGCTTCGCCGTGACCCTGTGTATCGGCATTCTCACCACCATGTTCAGCGCGGTGATGGTGTCGCGTAGCATCGTGAATCTCCTGTACGGGCGGCGGCGCAAGCTGGCCAAACTGGTCATTTAATCATGGAATTTTTCCGCATCCAACGCGACATCCCGTTCATCCGCTCGGCGCGCACGACGATTTTCATTTCCACGCTGCTCTGCGTCGCCGCAGTGACGCTGCTCATCGCGCGCGGCCTGAATCTGAACATCGAATTCACCGGCGGCACGCTGATCGAGGCGCGCTACGCGCAAGCCGTGCAGCTCGATTCCATCCGCGCGTCGCTGGCGCAAAGCGGCTTCAAGGATGTCTCGGCGCAAAGCTTCGGCTCCGCGAAAGACGTGCTGATCCGCCTGCCCAACCAGGAAGCCGTGAGCAGTGCGCAATTGAGCGAGCAGGTGCTGCAGGTGCTGCGCAAGCAAACGGCCGACGTGGAAGTCAGGCGTGTGGAATTTGTCGGCCCTCAGATCGGTGAGGAACTGGTGAATGACGGCGGCCTGGCCTTGATCCTGGCCTCCATCGGCATCATGATTTATCTAGCGATTCGCTTCGAGTGGCGCTTCGCCATCGGCGCGATTGCCGCCACCGCACACGACGTTATCATCATCCTCGGACTGTTCGCCCTGTTTCAGTGGGAATTTTCAGTTTTCGTACTCGCGGCGGTGCTAGCCATCCTCGGTTACTCGGTGAACGACACCGTGGTGGTATTCGACCGCATCCGGGAAAATTTCCGAAAAATGCGCACGGGTACGGTGCCGGAGATCGTAGACAACGCCATCACGCGCACCTTGAGCCGCACCGTTATGACCGCGTTCACCACCCAGCTTATGGTGCTCGCCATGCTGTTTCTGGGCGGCGAGACACTGTATTATTTCGCGCTCGCGCTCACCATCGGCATCCTGGTGGGCATCTATTCCTCAGTATTCGTGGCCAGTCCTATCGTGGTGTGGCTCGGCATCTCGCGCGCCGATCTGATGCCGGTGAAAAAAGAAGAAGAGGCCGACACTCGCACCTAGTACGGCTTCTAAGCAAGATCAAACAACAGCAATTCCGATTCTTCCGCCACACCCGCAATATCCAGCACCGTTTCGCCGCTCACCGCGGCACCATCGCCTGCGTCGAGCCTTATTCCATTCAACTCCACCGCACCGCGCGCCACCTGCACCCAGGCATGGCGTTGCGCCAGCGTATGTGTGACATACTCATGCACGGCCAGCACACTCACATACACGTCCGCGTCCTGATGCAGCGTGACGGCGCCGTCGCGCCCATCGCGCGCCGCGATCAAACACAGCCTGCCGCGCTTGTCCGCCAGCGTAAATGCACGCTGCTCGTAGCCCGGCGTGATACCGTTCTGCTGCGGGAGTATCCATATCTGTAAAAGATGCACCGGCTCGCTCTTTGAGTGGTTGTATTCGCTGTGGGTAATGCCGGTGCCCGCGCTCATGCGCTGCACGTCGCCATAGCGCATCACAGAGCCATTACCCAGACTGTCCTTGTGCTCAAGCGCGCCCGCGAGCACATAGGTGATGATCTCCATGTCGCGGTGGCTGTGCGGGGCGAACCCCTGCCCTGGCTGCACACGGTCTTCGTTGATGACACGCAAGGCACGAAACCCCATGTGGGCGGGGTCATGGTAGTCGGCGAAGGAAAAACTGTGGTAGCTGTCGAGCCAGCCGTGCTGGGCATGGCCACGTTCGGCGCTGGGGCGAAAGACAATCATGACCGCATCCACCTTATAAAATCCGAAGTTTTACGGTAATTTCCTTATAATAACACCATGCATTTCCCAGCCCGCATCTTCGGCCCGGACGGCCCGCTCGCGCGTGGTATCGAAGGCTTTGCCGCGCGCACAGCGCAGCAGGAAATGGCCGAGGCCGTGGCGGAGGCGCTGGCCAACCAGGACATACTCATCACCGAGGCCGGCACCGGCACCGGCAAGACCTTCGCCTATCTCGTGCCCGCGTTGCTGTCCGGCAAAAAGATCATTGTTTCCACCGCCACCAAGACCCTGCAGGATCAACTGTACCAGCGTGATTTCCCCGCCGTGCGCGCGGCGCTTGCCGCACCGGGCCGTGTGGCCCTGCTCAAGGGACGCGCGAACTATCTGTGTCTGCACCGACTGGAGTTGACGGAACAGCAGCAACGCTATCACGCGCCCGCGCAGGCCGCGGAACTGGCGCGTATCCGCGCCTGGGCCGGGCAGACGCAGAGTGGCGACATCGCCGAGCTGTCCGACATACGCGAAGACTCCGCGCTCTGGCCGCAGGTGACCAGCACTGCCGACAACTGCCTTGGACAACAGTGCCCGTCGTTCAAGGACTGCCATGTGTTGCGTGCACGCAGCGAAGCGCAGGCGGCGGACGTGCTGGTCATCAATCATCATCTGTTTTTCGCCGACATGGCGCTGCGCGCGGAGGGCTTCGGTGATCTGCTCCCCGGCGTGCAGGGCGTCATTTTCGACGAGGCGCATCAGTTGGCGGAGATCGCCGCCGGATTTTTCGGCGTCGCCCTGGGCAGCCGCCAGCTCATCGATCTCGCCCAGGACACGGTGGCGGAATACCTCAAGGAAGCGGGTGATATGCGTGAGCTTGCCACCGTCGCAGAGCACCTGGAAAAGGCGACGCGCGATCTGCGTCTGGCGTTCGGTGTGGACGAGCGCCGTGGCGCGTGGCGCGAGGTAAAAGAACAATCCACGTTTACGTCCGCGCTGGGCACACTGCAACAGGCGCTCAACGGGTTGCACAACCTGCTGGAAGTCGCGGCGGTGCGCGGCAAGGGGCTGGAAAACTGCTGGCGGCGTTGCATTACATTGCAGGAGCGCCTCGAACTCTTCACCACAGCGGCTCCGGAAAATCACGTCGCCTGGTTTGAAACGTATACGCGTGCCTTCACACTCAACCTCACCCCGGTCGACATCGCACAGCAATTTCACGAGCGTATCCAGGCGCAAAAATGTGCATGGATTTTTACCTCGGCAACGCTGGCGGTCGGCGACAGCTTCGCGCATTTCACCGCCCGCCTCGGCCTGGAGGACGCTACCACCCGGCGCTGGGACAGTCCGTTTGATTTTGCCCGTCTCGCCCTGTTGTACGTGCCACGAAATCTGCCCGACCCCGCGGAGGCGAGCTACACCGCCGGCGTGATCGAAGCCGCGCTGCCGGTGCTCAACGCCAGCGGCGGGCGCGCCTTCCTGCTGTTCACCAGCCACCGCGCATTGCGCGAGGCGGCGGAACTGCTCAAGGACAGACTCGGCTTTCCCCTGCTGGTGCAAGGCAGCGCGCCGCGTGCGGAATTGCTCGACCGCTTCCGCGCCCTCGGCAACGCCGTGCTGCTCGGCAGCGCAAGTTTCTGGGAGGGCGTCGATGTGCGCGGCCCGGCACTGTCCTGCGTCATCATCGATAAACTACCCTTCGCCTCGCCCGGCGATCCGCTGATGCAGGCCCGCCTTGAAGCGCTGCGCGCGGCGGACGGCAACCCGTTTAAAGATTATCAACTGCCGCAGGCAGTGCTCGCCCTCAAGCAGGGCGTTGGACGCCTGATCCGCGACACGCACGACCGCGGCGTGTTGATGCTGTGCGACCCGCGTTTGTTCAGCAAATCCTACGGCAAGATTTTCCTTAACAGCCTGCCACCCGTGCCACTCACGCGCAGCGTGACCGACGTCGAGGAATTTTTCGCTGCCGAGGAGGTAACATGAATATCCTCGCCATCGATACCTCTACCGACGCCTGTTCCGCCGCCCTGTCGCTCGCGGGCGAGGTGCGCGAGCGCTTCGAGCTTGCGCCGCGCGCGCATTCCCAACTGATCCTGCCGATGGTGGAGTCGCTGCTGGCGGAGGCCGGGCTTGCGCTCACGCAGCTTGACGCCATCGCCTTCGGCTGCGGACCAGGCTCGTTCACCGGCGTACGCATCGCCGCGGGCGTCACGCAGGGCATTGCCTTCGGGGCCAATCTTCCGGTGGTGCCGGTGTCCACACTGGCGGCGCTCGCGCAGGGCGCGTGCGATGAACTTGGCGCCACGCACGTGCTCGCGGCGCTCGATGCGCGCATGCACGAAGTCTATTGGGGCGCCTACCGGCGTGGCGAGGATGGCGTCGTGCAGTTGCAAGGCAAGGAAGGCGTGTACGCACCTGATCGCGTGCCCATATCCGAATCTGCACAATGGGCCGGAGTCGGCAGCGGCTGGGCAAGCTACGGTGCTGCATTGCATGCTCGTCTTGCAGGACTGGTTACCGCCACGCACGCGCAGCGCCACCCGCGCGCGCGCGATGTAGCGCGCCTGGGTGCGCACGGCTTACAACATGGTCTGGCGGTGGACGCGGAACAGGCGCTGCCGGTCTATTTGCGTAACGAAGTTACATGGAAAAAACTATCCGAAAGAATACTATGATGATCACCTGCGAGCGAGCCAACCCATGACCAACAAATCAATCACACTGACCGATGCCCTGTACGACTACATTACGCGCGTCTCCCTGCGTGAGCCGCCGCTGCTCCAACGCCTGCGCGCGGAAACCGCGCGCGATCCGCTCGCCAACATGCAGATCGCGCCGGAGCAGGGCCAGTTCATGGCACTGCTGATACCGCTCATGGGCGCGCGCAAGGCTTTGGAGATCGGGGTATTCACCGGCTACAGCTCGTTGTGCGTGGCCATGGCGCTGCCGCCCGACGGCAAGCTCGTCGCCTGTGACGTAAGCGATGAATGGACACGGATCGCGCGGCGTTACTGGAAGGAAGCAGACGTCGCGCACAAGATCGAGCTGCACCTGGCGCCGGCACGCGACACCCTCGACCGTTTATTGCATAACGGCGAGGCCGGTACGTTTGATTTTGCCTTCATCGACGCGGACAAGACCGGCTACGACGATTATTACGAGCGCACACTGCAACTCTTGCGCCCCGGCGGGCTGATCATGTTCGACAACATGCTGCGTAACGGCGACGTGGCCGACCCCACAGTGCTGAACGAGGGCACCGTGGCGATCCGCGCGCTCAATGAAAAGCTGCTGCACGATGGGCGCATCACCTTGAGCCTGCTTCCCGTCGCGGATGGAATCACGCTCGCGCTGAAGCGCAGCGACGCATAAGCTTCCTCCGTGCCCCAGACACAGCGCCATTTAAGCCTGTTCGTTCCGGCGCAGCTGCATCCGGCGCCGGCGTCCGCAGCGAAATCCGGGGCCAAGGCGCTGCATACCCTGCTCTCTCGCGCGCAAACCTCCGTGTGCGCAGCGAGCCATGAGCGTCTCCTGTTCGACGTGTTTGCGGCGGAGTACGATAAAACCATGCCGCCGCCCGTGGCCGCCGTCACTCACGCCTATGATGCCGGCATCAGCAATGACAGCGCCGGCACGGGCTGGTGGCTGCGCGCCGATCCGGTCTCGCTGCGGCCGGACGGCGACCGCCTGCTGATGCTGGGCAATCATGCGCTCTCGATTCGTGCCGATGAGGCCGCCGCCCTGGGCGCAGAGCTCAGCGACGTGTTTACCGCCCGTGGCTTCGCGTTCAGCACGCCGCACCCGAAGCGCTGGTATCTGCGGCTGACGCAAGACCCCTGTGTGACGCTGCCCGCGCTCGACGCCGTGGTGGGGCACGACATTATGCACCACCTGCCGCAAGCGCAGGACGCGCGCGAGGCGGCGCGCTGGCGCAGCCTACTGAACGAAGTGCAGATGCAGTTGCACGGCAGCCCGATCAATCGGGCACGCACAGCGCGCGGTGAGATGCCCATCAACAGCGTGTGGTTCTGGGGCGGCGGCACACTGCCCGCAGTAGCGCCGCAACGCTTCGTGCAGGTATGGAGCCATGAGCCGCTCAGCCTGGGCCTCGCGCGTTTGGGCGGTACGGCATCCGCCGCAGTGCCCGCGAGCGGCGCGGAGTGGTTGCAGCGGGCGACACTGGCCGGCACCCATCTGGTGGTCATGGACCCGCCCGCTGCAGCAGATACAGAGCACTGCGTCGAAGACTTCAGTGCCACATGGTGCGCGCCGCTGCTCAGCGCACTCAAATCCGGCGCCATCGAGACACTTAATCTGTACACTGAGGGTGGCAAAGTATTCCATAACACGCGCCGGACACTGCGCCGGTGGTTCCCTGGATTTCCATGAAAATCATTCGACGTACTACAGTCGCTGATGCGTCCTGTCTTCCGCACGGATTGCACCCGGTGCTGCAACGCATTTATGCCGCGCGCAATATCGGCTCCGCGCAGGAACTCGACTACTCCCTGGAGCATTTGCACACCCCGGCGGCGTTTGGCAGCAACATGCAACGCGCGGTAGCCCTGCTTGCCGCCGCGCTGGCCGCAAACAAACGCACTGTCATCGTTGCGGATTTTGACGCCGACGGCGCCACCAGTTGCGCGCTCGCGCTGCGTGCACTGCGCCTCATGGGCGCGCGCGACGTGCGCTACGTCGTGCCCGACCGCTTCAAATACGGCTACGGCCTTACCCCCGAAATAGTGGCGGTCACTGCACAACTGTCGCCCGACCTGCTCATCACCGTGGACAACGGCATCTCCAGCGTGGAAGGCGTACTGGCAGCCAAACAGAGTGGCATGCAGGTCATCATCACCGATCATCATCTGCCGGGCGCCGTGCTGCCGGAGGCCGATGCCATCGTCAATCCCAACCTGCCGGGCGAAGAATTCCCCAGTAAAAACCTTGCGGGCGTCGGCGTGATTTTCTACGTGATGCTGGCACTGCGCTCGCACCTGCGCGCTACCCACTGGTTCCGCGAGAAAAATATCCCCGACCCCAATCTCGCGCAACTGCTTGACCTAGTGGCGCTCGGCACGGTGGCGGATGTGGTCACACTCGACAACAACAACCGCATTCTGGTCGCACAGGGCCTGCAACGCATCCGCAGCGCGCGCTCCAACGCGGGCATCCGGGCGCTGCTCACCGTGGCCGGGAGGCAGCCGGAGCGCATCGGCGCCTCCGATCTCGCATTTGCCGTGGCACCGCGCCTCAATGCCGCGGGCCGGCTGGAAGACATGGCGCTCGGCATCGAATGCCTGCTGTGCGATGACGACGCTGCCGCACTGGGCATGGCGCAGCGTCTCGACGAGTTGAATCGTGAGCGGCGCGCCATCGAAAGCGACATGCAGGAACAGGCGTTAAGCGCGCTTGCGGCGATGCAGCTCGATGATGAAACCGCATTGCCCTACGGACTCTGTTTGTTTGATCCCGCCTGGCATCAAGGCGTCATCGGCATACTCGCGGCGCGCATCAAGGAACGCGTACACCGGCCGGTGATTGCCTTCGCGCAAACCGATGGTGAGGAGATCAAAGGCTCCGCACGCTCGGTGCCCGGGGTGCATATCCGTGACGTGTTCGACTCCATCGCCGCGCGCCATCCCGGCCTGCTCAGCAAGTTCGGCGGTCATGCCATGGCCGCGGGCCTCACCCTCAAGCGCACGCAGCTCGATGACTTCAGCCGCGCCTTCGATCATGAAGTGCGGCGTCACCTCGCGCCCGAACAGATGCAGCGCATCATTCTGAGTGACGGTGAACTCGACGCCGATGCGATGGGCGTGGCGCTGGCGCAAACGCTGCGTGACGCCGGACCCTGGGGCCAGGGCTTTCCGGAGCCGGTATTCGATGGAGAGTTTGAAATACTTAAACAGCGCAGGGTGGGTGAGAAACACCTCAAGCTGACCGTGAGACATCCGCAGGGAGGGCCGGCGCTGGACGCCATCGCCTTCAATATTGCGGCGGACGATCTCTCCAGACTGGAGGGCGCCGCACGTGCGCACCTGGTCTACAAGCTGGATATCAACGACTACCGCGGAGTACGCAGTGCGCAGCTCGTCATCGAGCACATCATGAAATGAAAAGGCGGGCGCGATACCCGGCCTGAATCGCCGCAGGGCGGCGTAGCGAAGATATAGCTTGCTGAGAAAAAAGCCTGCCTAGAAAATCTCGTTCAGACTGGCCCCATTGCCGCCGATCACCTCTTCCTGCTCCTGCACGGCCAGAGTATTGGCCGCCGACGAGGTCTCGATCCAGTTCTTTATGCGATTTGAGTCGGCAATGATGCCATAGCGTGCCGCGGCGTCAAGCAGGACGATGACGAGCGGGCGGTCGCCGATCTGTGCCTGCATGGCGACACAATGGCCGGCGGGCTTGATATATCCGGTTTTGCTGAGACCAATCTGCCAGTCCTCGTTGCGCACCAGAGGATTGGTATTGCGGTATTTGACTACGCGCTTCTGCCGCACTTCGTAGCTCGTCGTAGTGGTGATCGCCCGAATCAGGGGGTAGGTGAAACCGGCACTCACCAGCTGCACCAGATCTTCAGCCGTGGAGACGTTGTCGCTGTCCAGGCCGGTAGCCTCAACAAAGCGTGTGTGCTTCATGCCGAGCAGACGCGCCTTGGCATTCATCTTGGCATAAAAGGCGTGGCGGCCACGCGGATAGGTGCGCGCCAGGGCCGCGGCGGCACGGTTTTCCGACGACATGAGGGCAAGCTGCAGCAGTTCGCGGCGCGTGCGTACCGTGCCTACACGCAGCCGGGAATGCGAATTACGCAGCCTGTCAACGTCCTCCTGGGTAATGCGTATCTTCTGCTTCATCGGGAGTTTCGCATCGAGCGTGACCATGGCCGTCATCAGCTTGGTGATCGAAGCGATGGGGCGTTCCACGCCGGCATTCTTGGAATACAGCACCTCGCCGCTGGAGACATCCACTACGATCACGCCATCGGAGAGCAGCTTGGGCCCTTTGCCAATTTCAGAAACTGCAAGTGTTGTCGCGCTGTATATACATCCCAGCGCACCTACAGTTATGTAGATGGACATCGCCCTGAGCAGTTTTGTTATTTTTGTGATCATTTTTTTAATTCAATAGGTTATTGACGGTTAGTTAATCCGTTACACGAACAATACTGTACCAACAGCCTGAATGCAATGCAACAACAATGCCTAAAGCCTGTCGCTAGCCATAATGACAGACATAATCGAGCAACTCATCCACCTCAATCTCAAAATGCGAATTGGCCGGCACGAAAAAGCTCGCTCCGGCCTGATAATCCTCCCAGCCCTGCTTGTCGGCCAGCTTGACGCGGCAATGTCCCTGCGTGATTTCCATCCGTTCCGGGGCCTGGGTGGAAAACCGGTAAACGCCGGGCAGTATTACGCCCAGCGTCTTCATCTCGCCGTCGGCGGTGATGATGGAGCGGCTCGTCACCTTGCCGTCAAAATAGACGTTGGCCTTGCGGTGGATTTCCGCATTCTTGAAGCTCATTTCCTGTCTCGCAAACGGCGCGCAATCCGCATGCGCAACGCGTTCAATTTGATAAATCCTGCGGCATCGGCCTGATTATACGCACCGGCATCCTCCTCGAAGGTGGCGATACCGGGATCAAACAGACTGTCGGTAGCGGATTTCCGACCGACGGCGCTGACATTGCCCTTGTAGAGCTTAACGCGCACCACGCCGTTGACGGTGGCCTGCGAGGCGTCGATCATCTGCTGCATGAGCGCGCGCTCCGGGCTCCACCAGTAGCCGTTGTAGATCAGGCTCGCATAGCGCGGCATCATCTCGTCCTTGAGGTGCGCGACCTCGCGGTCCAGCGTGAGCGACTCGATGGCACGGTGCGCCTTGAGCATGATGGTGCCGCCCGGCGTTTCGTAGCAGCCGCGCGACTTCATACCGACGTAACGGTTCTCGACGATATCCAGCCGGCCAATGCCGTTCGCGCCGCCGATGCGGTTCAACGTCTCCAGCACCCTGGCCGGCGTCATCGCCTCACCATCAATAGCGGCAATATCGCCTCTGGCATAAGTCAGTTCAAGATAAGTCGCCTTGTCCGGCGCCTTTTCCGGCGCCGTCGTCCAGCGCCACATGTCCTCTTCCGCCTCGGCCCATGGGTCTTCCAGCACCCCGCCTTCGTAAGAGATGTGCAGCAGATTGGCATCCATCGAATACGGCGATTTCTTGCCGCGCTTCATCTCGACAGGAATGGCATGCTTCTCCGCATAGGCCAGCAGCTTTTCACGTGACGTCAGATCCCACTCGCGCCACGGCGCGATGACATGCACATCGGGTTTGAGTGCGTAGTAGCCCAGCTCAAAACGCACCTGGTCGTTACCCTTGCCCGTCGCGCCGTGCGACACCGCATCCGCACCGGTCTGGTTGGCGATCTCGATCTGGCGCTTGGCAATCAAGGGCCGCGCGATGGAAGTGCCGAGCAGGTACTCGCCCTCGTAAATCGCATTGGCGCGGAACATGGGAAACACAAAATCGCGCGCAAACTCCTCGCGCAGATCGTCGATGTAGATTTCCTTCACCCCCGCCGCCTTGGCCTTGGCGCGCGCGGGCTCGACCTCTTCGCCCTGGCCGATGTCGGCGGTGAAGGTCACCACCTCACAGTGGTAATTCTCCTGCAGCCACTTGAGTATGACGGAGGTATCAAGGCCCCCGGAGTAGGCGAGTACGACTTTCTTAATTGCAGACATTTAGTTGCCTTTGTCCACGAGCTTAAAAAGTGATGATTTTATCAGCATCACGAATTAGCTCGTAAAGATCCTTCATTGTAGAAACAGGACATAAATCGGATCCTTCGGAGTGCCTTATCTTCAAACATGTGCCGCAAGCCAGAATCTTTCCTCCGCCTTCAACAAATAAACGCATCTGTTCCGTTACTTTGAAACGGTCACTATCCAGTGTCTCGCATTCAACTCCCTTCCCCAGAAGAAAACTCGTTACGGAGTCCCCCTGCTTTACAGCAAACACTCCAAAACGAAATGCGTTCCATACCGTTTCGCTATCATTCGAATAGATAACAATACCAATCTTCATTTCGCGCTTGCTACTTTTTCTGTACGCCTTAAACGCGACAGCAAACGCCGTGCCATGTCGCCGAACAGTTCGGTTTGCGTGGGATGCGGATGAATCGCGTGCGCCACCTGCTCCAGCGTCATGTCGCCCGCCACCATCATCACCGCTTCGCCGATTAAGGTGTCGGCGTGGTCGGCGAGGAAATGTACGCCGATGATGCAGTGCGTCTTCTTGTCGGCCACCAGCTTGATCAGGCCCAGCGTCTCGTCGGTGATCATAGCCTTGGCATCGATGCTCATGGGCACTTTGACTTCTACGGCGTCTATGTTTTTAGCCTTGGCCTGCTCCACGGACAAGCCCACAAACGCCGCCTGCGGGCGCGTGAAGATCACGCCGCAGTCCTTGTCCTGATTGTATCTGGCGTCTGCGCCGATGATGTTCGCTGCGACGACGCGGCCTTGCGTGGCGGCGGTATGCGCGAGCATGTAGCCGCCATTCACGTCGCCCACGGCGAAGATATGCGGCACACTGGTGCGGCAGCGCGCATCGGCTTTGATCACGCCCTTCTCGACCGCGACAGCGGCCTTGTCCAGCTTGAGCGGCTCCAGCACCGGGCGCTTGCCGGTCGCCATCAGCACATAGTCGCAGCTCAGCGTATGGGATTTACCTTCCGCATCGGCAAAGCTCAGCTTCATCGCGCCGGGCTTGCCTTTGATGTCCTGCACCTTGGCGGAGACGTGCACGCTAAGGTGCGGATCTTTATTCAGAATCTCGATGAGATTTTTGGCGATCTCCTGTTCGACTTCGGCGAGCAGGCGCGGCTGGCCTTCGAGCAGCGTGACCTCGCTGCCGAAATCCTGAAAAATCTGCGCCATCTCGACGCCGATGGCGCCGCCGCCGACGATGGCGAGTTTTTTCGGCGCCTGCTTAAGCGTCCATACCGTGTCGGAGGTCAGCACACCGCCGTTTTTCAGGCCTTCCTGCGCGCCGGGAATCGGCGGCACAAACGGCGGTGCACCGGCGGCAATCACCGCACAGCCGAAGGTGATGTGCTCGCCCTTGGAGCCGTCGCCTTGCGGCACACGCGGGTGCGGATCGCTGCCGTTGGCGGAGGTGTCCACAAATAACCGATGGTCGGTTTCGAAACTGGCGAAACCCTGGATGAGTTTGATCTTGACGCCGGTGTCGGTCTTTTTCGCCATCTCGCCGCGCGTCTCGAGTACCTTGCGCCGCGTCTTTTCCAGCAGTGCGAAATTCAATGTGCCCCCGGTGGTACCTTCCACGCCAAGGTGCGCATCGTGCGCGCGGTCACGCAAGCGGTCCGCCGCCGCGCGCCACGCCTTCGACGGAATGCAGCCGCGCCACAGGCATTCGCCGCCGGGCAGCGGCGCGTCATTCACCATCGCTACCTTGATGCCGTGTTCGGCAAGTTCGCGGGCGCAGTCTTCGCCGCCCGGGCCACCGCCGATGACGACCACGTCGTAATCCCACTTGCCTTCGGGTATTGCAGGGCCGAGCGTTCCCATCCAGCTCTCCGGTTGTTCGATGTAACCTTTCAGGGTATTGAGAAACAGCGCCACCTCCGCACCGTTCACCACGCGATGATCGGCGGTAACGGTGAGCGGCATGCCCTGTTCCTGCGTGGTGGCGATGGCGAGGATGGCCGCCGTGCCGGGGGTGGGAATGGCGTCGAAATAACTCACGCCCAGCATGCCCATGTTGGAAATCATGAAGGTCGGATTGGCGTACTCCTCCGGCTTCAGACGCCGCACGCGTGCGCGCTCGACCAGGTTCTGCCATGACTTGTTCAATTCCTCCAGACCACGCGACTCACAGTGCCTGAGCACCGGCACCACGAGGCCGCCGCTGTCCGCCGAGACCGCGATGCCGATGTCCACATCGTCGCGCTCGACCAGTTTGTCCACCGGCTGATAGGCCCAGTTGACGGTCGGATGTTTTTTGATCGCCTCGGCGCAGGCCTTGGCGATGAGCACGGTGAGCGACACGCCTTTGCGCTTCGCCGTCTTGATGAGATTTTCCGGCTTGGCGTGCAGCGTGACATGGAACGTCGGCATGGTGAGCGCCGCCGTCATCGAATGAGTCACCGCACGTTCCATCGCGGTCATGGCGCGGCCGTGTCCCGGCACCTGGACTTCCGGCATCACGTGCGCTGGGACTTGCGGCGCGACCTCGCTCGGGCGCTCCAGCGGTTGCGCGCGGCGCACGTCCTGCGCGCTGATCACGCCGTCCGGGCCGGTGCCCTTGAGCGTATTCAGATTGACGTGCAATTCCGCGGCGAGCTTGCGCGCCTGCGGCGGCGCCTGCTTGTTATCGGGGCGCGCCACCGGCACACTCGGCTCGGCGCCCATGAGCGGCGCCTTGTGCCCCGGCGCGGGATGCGCGGCGGCGAGGCGGTGACGCTCATCCTGTTCCGACGGGCTGGTGACATTGTCCACCGCGCCCTTGCCCATCACGGCGAGGCTGGTGTGCACCACGTCTGCGGCCTTGTCCATCAAATAGGCGAGCGCGCCGCCCACCGCCACCACGCTGTCCACCGGCGCGATGGGGCCGGACAGGAAACCGGCGCGGAATACTTCGACATCCATGATCGCCTTGTCGGTCTCGACCTGCGCGACGACATCGCCGCGCTCGATTTTGTCGCCGACCTTTTTAGTCCAGCCAACCACCACACCTTCCGTCATGGTGTCGGAGAGTTGCGGCATCTTGATGATATGGGTAGCCGCTTGCGGTGCTTGAGTTGCAGCAGGCTGAGCAGCGGCCTGCGCGGGCATTACAGCTGCAGTTACGGGTGCAGATACCGGTTTTGATTCAGCGCGGGGCGCAGACGGCTGAGGTGCGCCGGCGCTGTCCGCCTGCACCTCGGCGGCACTCGCCACCAGGAAGGCAATCGGCGCCCCCACCGCCACCACGCTGTTCAGCGCCTCGCGCGGGCCGGACAGAAAGCCGTCGCGGAACACCTCGACATCCATGATGGCCTTGTCGGTTTCCACCGTCGCCACCACGTCGCCGCGCGAAATTTTGTCACCGATATTCTTTTCCCAGCTCACCACGACACCTTCAGTCATGGTGTCGGAGAGTTGCGGCATTTTTATGGGATGGGGTTCGGACATAGGCGCCAGTTGATGGTTTTTAGTTTAGTTATTCAATCAGTGTTCCAAAACAAAATCTCCCCTCCCTTGTGACGGGAGGGGGATTTCTTTTACCTTACACCTTGCCGAACAATTCTAGCACGGCGTTCACCACGTCCTGCGCATTCGGGATCGCAGCCTTTTCCAGCGTGTGATTGTAAGGCATGGGCACGTTGGCAGCCGAGACGCGCACCGGCGCGGCGTCCAGCTCGAAGAAGCACTCCTCGTTGATGATGGCCATGACTTCGGCGCCCACACCCACCGCCGGTTCCGCCTCCTCCACGATCACCGCCTTATGGGTTTTTGAAACCGACGCTTTGATGCCTGCGCGATCGAGCGGCGAGAGCGCGTAGAGGTCGATGATCTCGGCATCGATACCGTGCTGGCTGGATAAAATCTCGGCGGCCTTCATGCACCAGTGCACGGAGATGTTATAGCACAACAGCGTGACATCGCGCCCGGCGCGCGCGACCTCGGAGCCTTCCAGCGGATGGAAGTATTCGCCGTCCGGCACCTCGCCCTTCATGTTGTACATGAGTTCGTGTTCGTTGATAAACACCGGGTCGTTGCAGCGCAGCGCGGACTTGAGCAAACCGTAGGCCTGCCTTGGACTCGATGGTGTCACCACGCGCAGGCCCGCGATGCCCATGAACACCTTTTCCATGCGCGCCGAGTGCTGCGCGCCCAACTGGTGCGCGGTGCCGCCCGGCGAGCGGATCACCACCGGCGCGGTGAGTTGGCCGCCCGACATGTAACGCACCTTGGCGGCGGAGTTGACGATCTGGTCAAGCGCAAGCCAGGCGAAATTCACCGACATGATCTCGATGATGGGACGCACACCGGCAAACGACGCGCCGATGCCCAGACCCGTATAACCGTTTTCCGAAATCGGCGCGTCCATCACGCGCTCGGCGCCGAATTTGTCATAGAGACCAGTTGTGGCCTTATAGGTGCCGCCCACCACGCCGATGTCCTCGCCCATCGCGATCACCAGCGGGTCGCGCGTCATCTCTTCATCATGCGCGCGGCGAATCGCCTCCCAGTACATCATTTCCTTCGTGCCGCCCTTGGGCGTAGGTTTGCCCTTCACCCACGGATCGTTTTCCGCGAGCACATATTTTTCCAGTTCTTCTTTCTTGGGCTCCGGCGACTCTTCAGCGAATTTGATGATGTCGTCTTCGATGTGCTTGATGATTTCTTCATCCAGCGCCTGATATTCTTTTTCGCTGTACTGTTTGGCCGCGATCAGACGGTCGCGCAACATAACAATCGGATCGCGCTTGTTCCAGGTACGCTCCTCGTCTTTCACGCGGTAGGCATTGGAGTCAGACATCGAGTGTCCGCGATAGCGGTAGGTCATCAGCTCCAGGAAATACGGGCCGTTGCCGCCGCGCACGTGATCTACGGCCTGCCTGGCTGCCGCGTACACCACCTCGATATCCTGACCGTCCACCTGCTGCGCGGTAATGTCATACGCCGCCGCACGCTTGTACTGGTCGAGCACTGCAGTAGAACGGTCAATGCGCGTGCCGATGCCGTACAGATTATTTTCACACACGAACAACACGGGGAGATTCCACACCTTCGCCATGTTGAGCGTTTCGTGGAAGGTGCCTTGATTGTTGGCGGCATCGCCGAGGAAGCAAATCGCGATTTCGTCGCCGCCCTTGAGCTTGATCGCCTTCGCCATGCCCGCCGCGAGCGGGAACGGCCCGCCCACCAGCGCGTAGCCGCCCATGAAGCGGTGTTCGACATCGAAGATATGCATGGAGCCGCCGCGGCCTTTGCACACGCCGGTTTCCTTGCCGAACAGTTCCGCCATCACCGCCTTGGGGTCGGCGCCGCACTTGATCGCGTGCACGTGATCGCGGTAGCCGGTGATGACATAATCCTGGCCGGGGCGCGCGGCTTCCAGCACGCCGTGCGCGCACGCCTCCTGGCCGGGATAGAGATGCAAAAAGCCGCCGATCTTGCGTTCGACATACGCCTCGTAGCAGCGCCCCTCAAAACGGCGCGCAAACAGCATCTCGCGCAGCAGGCGTTTTTTATCGGCGACACTCAATGTGTGCGGCGCGTCCGCGGTACTCATGGCTTTTGTGATATACATGGCGCAGCGATACCCCCGGGGATGGCAACCGCGTTATGATCGGTGTTTTAAATCGGGAGGTCAAGAAAAACCCCTCTCCCAACTCTTTGATTGAGAACCATAATGAACAGTAAAGTCAAGGTAAAACAACACGCTAAGCCGCTGTCCCGCATGGATGGCGCGGACGCACTGATCATCGTGCTCCCCAAGGCGCGCATCAAGACCCCCTGGCCCGCATTTCCTTTCAGTGATGTGTTGAAAAAACGCCTCACCGCGCGCGCGGAACATGACTGCGCCGGTGACAGCGCCGGCACCCCCTTCGTCACCGACCTCCCCAATGATGCCGGCACGCCGGTGGCGCTGGGCGCGATGGATGAAACGATGGGCAGCTTTGAACTGCTCACGCTCGCGCGCAAGCTGACGGCGGCGGCGCTGGCGCACAACCCGCGCACACTCACGCTGGGCATGGCAGGCCTGAGTCCTACGCTCGCGGCACGCATGGCGGAGGCACTGGTCGCTGCACTGCTTGCCGCAAGCTACCGCCTGCCTCACTTTAAAACCAAAAAAGACAAACCCGGCAAACTTGCGACGATTGAAATCTATGGATTGCAGAAAAATATGGATTTCAGCCGCACCTTCGCGGAAGCCGCAGGCAATAATCTCGCGCGCCACCTCACCGTGCTGCCGCCGAATGAATTGACACCCGCGCTGTACCGCCAACGCATCGCCGCACTCGCCAAGGAGCACGGCTGGCGCATGGAATTTCTGGATATCAAAAAACTCAAACGCCTCAAGGCCGGCGCGTTTCTCGCCGTCGCGCAAGGCAGCAGCGTGCCGGACGCCGGCATCGTACATCTGCGCTATCAGCCCGCGCGCCCGCGCAAACCGGCCGTTGCGCTAGTCGGCAAGGGCGTCTGCTTCGACACCGGCGGCACCAACCTCAAACCCGCCAAGCACATGTACGGCATGCACGAAGACATGGAAGGCAGCGCGGTCGCACTCGGTACGCTGCTTGCCCTTACCGAGTTGAAGGTGGACTTTCCCGTGGACTGCTGGCTCGCGCTGGTGCAAAACCACATCGGCCCCAACGCCTACAAACAAAATGACGTGGTGCGCGCCTGCAACGGCACCAGCATCGAAGTCGTACACACCGACGCCGAAGGACGCATGATACTCGCCGACACACTCGCCCTCGCCTGCAAGCGCAAGCCCGCGCTCATGATCGACTACGCCACGCTCACTGGCACCTGCGTCTATGCGCTCGGAACGGCTTACAGCGGCGTCTTCACCAATCAGCCGCAATGGATTTCCACCCTCATCGAAGCCGGCCGTGCCAGCGGCGAACGCGTGTGGCCCTTCCCCATGGACGAAGACTACGACACTCAACTCGAAAGCAAAGTGGCCGACATCAAACAATGCAGCACGGAAGGCGAAGCCGACCATATCCTCGCCGCAAGATTTTTAAACCGCTTCGTGGAAAAAGAAATTCCCTGGATACATGTGGACCTCGCCAGCGGCAACCACAAAGGCGGCCTCGCCCACATCCCCACCGACATCACCGGCGTCGGCGTGCGCCTGACGCTCAATTTATTACTGGAGCAAAACGCGTTGACTCGCCCACGCGGCAAGTCATAATGAGCGCGAGAGGAAAATCTATGAAGAAGGCTAAACACGACGAGCTTCGTTCCGAGTACCGCCGGGAGAACCTTGGGAGAGGTGTTCGTGGAAAATATCTAAAGGCCTATCGCGCAGGCACAAACCTCGTACTGCTCAAACCGTAAGTAGCGGCGGCTTTCCCAGCAGAGCGCGCCGTAAACGACGCACTGAGTTCACTTATCAAAATAGCTCCACATACTGCCGACCTGACCAAGCCTTCCGGCCGGCGCATCAAGACTGCACGTAACTGAACTTGAACGCCGAGCGGCGCGGGAAAAGAAAGGGAGGGGCACGTTCACTGTATGACTGTCTGAGCCATATTCAGGTGTTTAGTAGTCATACAGTGAACGTGCCCCTTATTTCTTTCTGATCTGGCCCCTTAAATCGGACCTGCGGTTTCACGGGTTTTCACGAGGGGTATTTGCGATGCGTATTATCAGGCCATATGGAGAGAGCCACAGCGAACAGGGCGCAGAGGAGTTTCGTCGGGTTCTTTATGATAAAACACCGCGCCGGAACCGTCATGAGATCGGCGCATTCACACTGGAACATGATGAGTTGGTGATCGCCCAGTGGATCTCGACCATCGACAAGATCGCCACCAAGCCGCAGGGAAACACTGGGGCGACACCCGCACAGCGTGACCTGCGCGACAAGTTGGGCAAGGCCGCATGGGCGCTGTTGCTGTTGATCCAGGACAAGCGGTTGAAACTGCCCGATGATGCTCGCGCCGCCCATCTCAAAGCGCTGTGGGATTTCAAGACCCATCCCTATGGCAAGCGGAACTACCGCCCCGCTCCTCGCAATGGTAAAACCCCGCCTGAGCCCAATCCTAAGGGACGCTGGTATCAGGTTTTCGCCGGAGATGTCGCGGTTGATCAGGTGGACCCCGAACAAAGGGGGTCCGAACAAAAGGGGTCAGGCTAGGCTTACCCTGATTTAACGGACACTCGGAATGGGGTTTATGATAACCCAAGAGGAGTG
>JAQBXX010000021.1 GCA_027624315.1 Pseudomonadota bacterium | reverse complement strand
TGGCTGTTTTTCCCAGTAACCATGCGTATCTCCCAGTATACGATGGTTACGAAACGCCCTAATTACCAATTAATAAGTAGCGAGTGGCGAGTGGCTAGTGGCGAGGGGGTGCTCCTGGTTACTCGCTACTCGCCACTGTAGTTCCTGTAGTTAATGTTCCTGATGCGCCATGCCGAGGTAGACGATGGACAGCACCATAAAAATAAACGCCTGCAGCGTAATCACCAGCAGATGGAAAATAAGCCAGCCGAGGTCGAGCGTCACCTGCAGCGGGAACCAGAACAGCCAGCCCGCCACGCCGGTGACCAGCGTACCGCCGATGAGTGCGATGAGCAGAAACACCAGCTCGCCCGCGAACAGGTTGCCGAACAGTCGCAGGCCGAGGCTGAGCGGCTTGGCCAGCTCTTCGATCAAGCTCATGACGATGTTGACCGGAATCAGGAACTTGCCGAAGGGATGAAACAGGAACATCTTGAGGTAGCCGACCGGCCCCTTGATCTTGATGTTATAAAAGATGACCAGCGCAAACACGGTAAGCGAGAGCGCGAGCGTGGCGCTCAGATCGGTAGTGGGCACCACCTTGAGATAGGGTATTCCCACCATCTGGCCCAGCCACGGCAGCAGGTCCACCGGAATCATGTCCATGGCGTTCATCAGGAACACCCAGATGAAAATTGTGAGCGCGAGTGGCGCGATGAGCGGGTTGTGGCCGGGGAAGCTGTCTCTTACCTGACCGCCGACGAATTCGAGCACCGCCTCCACCGCATTCTGAAAACCGCTCGGCGCGTCATGCGACAGGTTGCGCCCCAGGCGCCAGCTCGCAAACACGATCAGCGCGCCCAATATGGAGCTGACGGCAAGCGTATCGACATGCCACGACCAAAAGCCGCCCGCGCAGTCACCGACGCACAGATTGGTCAGGTGATGCTGAATATACTCGACTGTTCCTCCGCCCGAGGAGGCCGGTTCTGCGCTCACTGCTGTGTTCCCCTATCTAAACCTGTATTACGCATGCCTATTAAATAGCCCAACTGCGTGAGGGCAAATCCGGTGATGGTGGCCAGCGCGTGGAGCTTGAACACGCTCAACCCCGCACCCAGCAACACCACCGCCAACATAAAACGCTGCGCGAGGCCCGCAAACAAAATCAGCATGCCCCGGTTACGGCTCTGCCACGCCGCCTTGCCCGCGCGCGTGATGCGCCGGCCCAGCAAAAACGCCAGCGCCATGGCGACCAGCCCGCCATACCCGGCCGAGAGCGCCGCCCAACCACCCGCGAGCGCAAAAAACCCCAGCGCGCTCAGTACTAGAATGATCGCCTGCGTGGCAATCACGGCGCGAGCACCGCTCGACACGGCCCGGGTGAGCGCATCTTTCTTGCTCACGTCACGGCCTGGTCAACAGCTTGTAAACCTTCAGGATTCCGCCCGCAAACCCCAGGCAGCCCAGGATGAACATGAAAACAGGGAGGGTACCCAACCACACATCGAGGCCGTATCCCAACAACAACCCGGCCAGCACCGTGGAGGTCAACGTCGTACCCACTCCAACCAGCGCCAGACCAGTTCCCCCGGCCTTGCTCATAGGGCGCGAAGTATAAAGGCAGAGGCGGTATGTCGTCAACGCTGCGGACGTTCTGGGCGCATGGCTTGTCCCGGCGGGCGCTACCGCACTTTATGCTAGACTGAAATCAACCCGTTTATCGGACAGCCCGTGCTGTAGGAGGCACACCCAAGCGCGCATTTGCATCTACGTCGTTCGCAGCTATTTTTACTCTGTTGCTCAGCACTCCGCTTGCCGCGGCGACGAATGACAAGGACACCTACGACAAGGGCTCCATCATCAAGGAGGCCAACAGCTTTTTCGGCGAGAGCACCGAGGGACTGGCCAAGGTGATCGAAAAGGCCTTCAACGACCATGGCCGTCCGAACGGCTACATCAAAGGCGAAGAGCTGAGCGGCGCACTGGTAGTGGGGGTGCGTTACGGCGACGGCAGCATCACGCTGAAAAACGGCGGCACGCGCAAGGTGCACTGGACCGGCCCCTCCATCGGTTTCGACGCCGGGGCGAATGCCTCCAAGGTGTTTGTGCTGGTCTACAACCTGCCGGGTGCCAACGCCATCTATCAACGCTTCCCAGCCGTCGAAGGCAGCTTCTATTACGTCGCCGGCGCGGGCATCAATTATCAGCAAAAGGGCAAAATCGTACTCGCGCCCATCCGCCTCGGCGTCGGCCTGCGCGGCGGCGTGAACATCGGCTATCTGAGTTACAGCAGGGAAAAAACCTGGGTGCCGTTTTAAGGTTCCGCCAGCCTAAGGAACCTCCGATTTATTCGAGAGACGTCATTCCTGCGAAAGCGGGAATCCAGCAGTCCATTGAATTCACAGAACTGGATTCCGGGTCTGCCCCCGGATCAAGTCCGGGGTTCGCCCGGAATGACGAATTAGTCAGGAATCCCCTAAACGGAAATCTCATCGAAACTCCGTGCCTGTGAATGCACTAGGGCGGCCATCTCGCCGCCGTCTCTTAACACCCACACCGTTTGCATGTCCGCTGCGCGTGCGGCATCCAGCTCTTCTTTAATATCCGAGAGAAACATAATATCGTCCGGCGCAAGGCCGATGCTCTGCGCGATTTTACGATAAGCATCCGCCTCCCGTTTCGCCCCCACGGTGGTATCGAAGTAGCCTGAAAACAGCGGCGTGAGATCGCCGTACTCCGAGTAGGCAAATAAAAGTTTCTGCGCCTGCACCGAGCCGGAGGAGAAGACATACAGTTTTATTCCCTGCGCATGCCACTCATTGAGTTTACGCACCGCATCTTCGTACACATGGCCCTTGAAATCGCCCTGCTTGAAGCCCGCCTCCCAGATCATGCCTTGCAGCGCCTTGAGCGGCGTGACTTTTTTATCTTCGTCTATCCACTGGATGAGTTGGGCGATGATTTTTTCATCATCGGCACGCCCGCCCACCATCTGCCACACCTCGTCCAACAGCTTGCGCACCGCAACATCGTTCGCATGCGCGCGCACGAACTCCGCCATGCGCGCATGCGAATAGGGGAACAACACGTCTTTCACAAATGACAGCGAGGACGTAGTGCCCTCAATGTCGGTCACGATGGCTTTAATCATGCTGTCACTCATGGTCCGTCTTCAGGCAGGCTGCGCATCGCGCATCCACGCAAGATACGCTGACACACCTTCTGTATTTTCGGCGGGCGACCACGGCGCGAAATCCTCTTCCGGTGTCGGGATATAAGCGCCTTCCTTCACCTCCAGCGCCAGCGTGCCTGACTGCTTGCACACATACGCGTGCCACACATTGGGCCGCACCTCAACGGCTCGCGCTGCGGAAGGCGACATGGCAGTACGCTGCTGCACTCTTCCCGCCTCATCAAAAATCAGCAAATCAATCGCCCCCTCCAGCACCAGAAAAAACTCCCACTTGTGAGACTGCGGATGACGATGCGGCCGTATATAGGTGCCGGGTTCCGTGGCAATAAACAAGCGCTGCACCGAGGCATCCAGCGTTTCATGCACATTCAGGTGTGCGCGTAACCTGCCAGCATTTGCCGACAAGCAGTGAGCTTTTTGAGCGCTTCGGAAGTAATAATTTTGGTCATAGATGGCTCATAAATATTAGGGGGCTAACGCGGAGCCAAACGGCTTGGCGCGGCTTTATGCGCCAGGCCAGTGTTGAGCGCAGGGCTAGACGCCAAACATAACTATGGGCGGTCATTCAGATAGCGCTCGATTGTTTTTCGATCTCGCTTCTTAACGAGACGAAGGTCGTGATCGGTGACTTGAACCAGTGTAATACCTGCGCTTGCGTAAGCATCTTCAGGCTGGGTAAATACTGCATCTCTTTGAAAGCGTTGGACTGCTTTGTTTTCGTCTGGAGTAATGTAATGAAGGCGTCCGTACTTCTCTCGGAACAAATCGCCAAGAACTGGCCCAGTGAGTGATTCATTCTCGAGTAGAAACCGGGCTGCGACTTTGCGCGGGTAAACGTGCTCTTCGCTAAAGCGCGGACGCATGTGACCACTATCGGGATGAAAAATCTTTAATGCTCCGACTGAAACCTGACCTGTCCATGCGTTTCTAGATTTTGGGATATACCAGATAGCTGCGCCAATCATTGTCTCGATGAAGGCTTTTTGCTGCGTGTTGGCTCTCGAGTGCGAGGGGCGAATAGCAATAATGACATCGGCGAGAATGCTGCACTGACTATCAAGCTTTGCATCTCGTGCTATTCGTCGCTCAGTCATTGAGTGGGTCCGATTGTGGGCGCCTAACGTTTAGCTCGTAGGATGGGTTTCACCCATCCTACTGCGCTGTTGTCGCGCGAGCACTAAAGTCGAATTCGTTCATGCCTGTGGGCGAGCCTGCACCGGCGGGTTATTTGATGTGCTTCAGGATGCCTTCCAGTTCGTCGAGGCTGCTGTAGTGGATGACGAGGCGGCCTTTGCCGCTGTCGCCGTGCTCCACGCGTACGGGCGCGCCGAGTTTTTCGGCGAGGTCGTTTTCGAAGCGGCGGATGTCGGGATCGGTATGCGGTTTTTTCCTGGCCTGCGCGGACTCGGACTGCAGGCGCCGCACCAGCTGCTCGGTCGCGCGCGCGGACAGGCCGTTGGCTGCGACGCGTTGCGCGGCCTCGCTCTGCGCCTTGCCGGTGAGCCCGAGCAGTGCGCGGGCGTGGCCCATGCCCAGCTCGTTTTTTTCCAGCAGTTTCCGCACATCTTCGTTCAGCGTGAGCAGGCGCAGCAAATTGGTCACCGCCGCGCGCGAACGTCCGACGGCCTCGGCGGCACGTTCGTGCGTCATGTCGAATTCGCTGATGAGGCGCTGCAGGGCGTTGGCCTCTTCCAGCGGATTCAGGTCTTCGCGCTGGATGTTTTCGATCAGCGCCATGGCGATGGCGGCCTGATCGGCCACCTTGCGCACCACCGCCGGGATGTCGGACAGACCCGCCATCTGCGCAGCACGCCAGCGGCGTTCGCCGGCGATGATCTCGTACTGTCCGTCCGCAATCGGGCGCACCACGATGGGCTGCACCACGCCCTGCGCGCGAATGGAGTTGGCGAGGTCTTCCAGCGTTTCCGGGCGCATGTCCATGCGCGGCTGATATTTGCCGCGCCGGATTATATCGAGCGGCAGCATGCGCAGGTCGCCCTCGTTACCCTGGTTGTTGGAGAGTGCTCCGCCGAGCAGCGCATCGAGGCCGCGCCCCAGCCCACGTTTTTTAATTGCCACTGGCTACCTTCTCCCTGTTCGCCGCGCCCGCGTGCGCCTGTTTGTCTTTTCTCAGCATCTCGCCGGCGAGCGCGAGGTAAGCGAGCGCGCCGCGCGAGGATTTGTCGTATATCAGCGCCGGCATGCCGTGGCTGGGCGCCTCGGCGAGACGCACGTTGCGCGGAATCACGGTGCGGTAAACCTTGTCGTCGAAATGTTGCGTGAGCTGTGCGGAAACCTCGTTGGAGAGATTGTTGCGCGGATCGAACAGCGTGCGCAATAGCCCTTCAATGGCGAGCACGGGATTGTGCGTCTGGCGCACGCGCTCGATGGTATCGATCAGGGCGGACAGCCCCTCCAGCGCGTAGTACTCGCACTGCATGGGAATCATCACCGATTGCGCGGCGACCAGTGCATTCACCGTGAGCATGTTGAGCGACGGCGGACAGTCGATGAGAATGTAATCATACTGCGCGCTGACCTGCGCGAGCGCAAGCCGCAGACGGTGTTCGCGCTGCACCTTGCCGATCAGCTCCACTTCGGCGGCGGTGAGATTGGCGTTGCTCGGCAGCACGAAAAAGTTTTTCATCAGCGTGGGCAGGATGGCCTCGGCGGGCTGCGCGTCACCGATCAGCACGTCGTAGCTGGAATGGCTGATGGCGTTTTTATCAATGCCGCTGCCCATGGTGGCGTTGCCCTGCGGGTCGAGGTCCACCAGTAACACGCGCCGGTTGCAGGCCGCGAGCGAGGCCGCGAGATTGATGGCGGTGGTGGTCTTGCCGACGCCGCCTTTCTGGTTGGCAAGTGCGATGATGCGCGCCATCACGCCGGCTCCTGCGGCGCGGCATGGCGCAGGCGCACCAGGTGGCGCTGCTCGTTCAGACCGCGGACGGTCAGGGCATGCACCTCGATAATCTCAAAACTCGCCGGCACCTGCGCCAGCTCGTCCTCCGGAAACACGCCCTTCATAATAAGAAACTCACCTTGCGGCGCACACAGCGGCGCGGCGTCTTCAAGTATTTGTGCAATGGTGGCATAGGCACGGGCGATCAGTGTAGCGAATTTCTGCGTGGGCCGGTACTTCTCCACCCGCGCATGCACCGCCTCGACGTTGCCGAGCTTGAGCTCCACCGCCGCCTGGGTAACAAAGCGTGTTTTTTTCGCGTTGCTGTCCAGCAATACAAAGGAAAGGTTGGGCCGCGCAACCGCCAGCGGGATGCCGGGCAGCCCGGCACCGGTGCCGATGTCGAGCACGCGCGGGCCTTTCACATAAGGCAGGATGGCAAGGCTGTCCAGCAGATGGCGCGTGACCATGTCGTGCGGATCACGCACTGCGGTCAGATTGTAAACCCGGTTCCACTTTTCGATGAGCCGGAGAAAATCGATCAGGCCTTGCTCCGCAGCGCCGGAAAGCTCCACGCCGAGCTGCACGAGGCCGGCATGGAGCGCGTCCTTCAGCGGCTCATTATTACGCACGCCGTTTTTTCACATGCACCCACAACAGCGAAATGGCGGCGGGGGTGACACCGGAGATGCGGCCCGCCTGGCCGAGCGTGGCGGGCTTGTGCGCGTTGAGCTTGAGCTGCACTTCTTTTGAGAGCCCGCGCACGCTGTTGTAATCGAGATCCAGCGGCAGCGTGGTTGCTTCGCTTCTGCGGCTGCGCTCGATCTCGTCACTCTGGCGCGCGATGTAGCCGTGATATTTGGCCTGTATCTCGACCTGCTCCGCAACCTTTTCATCCGCCACTGCTGCGCCTGCGCCAGAGAGCGTCATCAACGAGCGATAGGTCACGTCCGGACGGCGCAGCAAATCCGCCAGCGTCGCCTCGCGCGCCAGCGGCTGGCCCAGCACGCGCGCGGCGTCCTCCTGCGGCAGCTTCTCAGGGCGCAGCCAAGTCGCGCTCAAGCGCTGCTGTTCTTTTTCAACCGCCGCGCGCTTGGTTTCCAGCACGCGCCAGCGCGCATCATCCACCACGCCGAGTTCGCGGCCCTTGGGCGTGAGACGCAAATCCGCATTGTCTTCGCGCAACATCAAACGATACTCCGCGCGGCTGGTGAACATGCGATACGGCTCGGTCGTGCCGCGCGTAATCAGATCATCAATCAGCACGCCGACATAGGCCTCGTCGCGGCGCGGGTACCACGGCGCTTTATCCTGCACGCGCAACGCGGCGTTGATGCCCGCGATAATGCCTTGCGCCGCAGCCTCTTCGTAGCCGGTGGTGCCGTTGATCTGGCCCGCGAAGAATAGATTTTCAATAATTTTAGTTTCGAGCGAAGGCTGCAAATCGCGCGGATCGAAATAGTCATACTCAATCGCGTAGCCGGGGCGCGTGAGGTGCGCGCCTTCAAAGCCCTTGATGGAGCGCACCAATTCAATCTGCACATCGAACGGCAGGCTGGTCGAGATGCCGTTAGGGTAAACCTCGTGCGTGGTCAGCCCCTCCGGCTCGACGAAAATCTGGTGCGAAGTCTTGTCGGCAAAGCGCACGATCTTGTCTTCAATGGACGGACAGTAGCGCGGCCCCACACCTTCGATCGCGCCGGTGTACATCGGCGAGCGGTCGAGGCCACCGCGGATGATGTCGTGCGTGCGCTCGTTGGTGTGCGTGATGTGGCACGGCACCTGGCGCGGATGATCTTCGACGCGCCCCATGAAGGAAAACACCGGCAGCGGTTCGTCGCCCGGCTGCGGCGCGAGCTTTGAATAATCTATCGTGCGTCCGTCGATGCGCGGCGGCGTGCCGGTTTTCAGCCGGCCCACACGAAACGGCAAGTCACGCATGCGGCTCGCCAGCGCGTTCGCGGGCGGGTCGCCAGCGCGGCCGCCCTGATAATTCGACAGCCCGACATGAATGCGCCCGGCGAGAAACGTGCCCACCGTCATCACCACGCACTGCGCGCTGAAGCTCAGGCCCATCTGCGTGACGACACCCGTCACGCGCTCGCCTTCGATAACCAGATCATCCACCGCCTGCTGAAAAATCGAAAGATTCGCCTGTGTCTCCAGCGCATGGCGCACCGCCTGCCGGTACAGCACACGGTCCGCCTGCGCGCGCGTGGCGCGCACCGCCGGGCCCTTGCTCGCATTCAAAATGCGAAACTGTATACCGGCCTGATCCGCCGCACGCGCCATCAGGCCGCCCAGCGCATCGACCTCCTTCACCAGATGTCCCTTGCCGATGCCGCCGATGGACGGATTGCAACTCATCTGGCCCAAGGTCTCGATGCTCTGCGTGAGCAACAGCGTACGCGCACCCATACGCGCAGACGCAAGCGCCGCCTCGGTGCCCGCGTGCCCGCCGCCGACGATAATCACGTCAAAGTTTTCGTTGTACTGCACGTTTCAGCACCTAAATACCGAATATTCCAGCCGCCAAATCCTCAATTCATCTGTGGTATTATGAACTATAAAGCCACTACTCACCGCAAAGGGTTGCCCATGCAAAGGGAATTCGATGTGATCGTTGAACGCGACAGCGAGGGCTATTATGTAGCCTCCGTACCCGCACTTCCCGGTTGCCATACTCAGGCAAAGTCTCTCGATGAGCTAATGGAACGCATCAAGGAAGCCATTGAGCTTTGTCTAGATACCGAGGGAGAAAGCACCGAAAACCTCAGCTTCGTCGGCATTCAGCGCATCACCATCGCCGCTTAGATGCCCCTCCGCGTAACGGGCAAGCAGCTCCTTTATGCCGCCAATGGAATTTCCGCTACCACACTCTCCCATGGCATACAGATCAACCCTTCCTTGGTTCGCGTCACCAAGCCGATACGCTCCAGCGTCTGCACATCCTGGTGCACATTCTTATAATCCCGCCGCAGCGCCTTGGACAAGGCCCGCACGCTCACGGCTCCTGAATCATGCAACATCCGCAGAGCCGCCAGCCTTCGGGGGGTCAGATGTTGCAACAGTGTCGTCAAATCCGGGAAATACAACCGCTCAACCGGCTCGCGTAACTTTTTGCCGAGCCTGGCCGCATGCCAGGCCTCGATAAAGTCATGGGCTGACTCGCGCTCGTCTTTAATCTCGATCTTGATGCCTCGATCTCTTTTACTCATCGCCATCTCCTCGCACCCGCGCGATATCCGCAAGAAAATCCTCTACCAATCGCTCTACGCTTTTAAACACATAGCGATGTTCTTTACCGGCAATATGCCGATGATCGCCCTTGCCTGTTTCATTATCGTATCTCACTTCACAAACACCATCGGACGAGCCGTAATACAGCCGGTACTTTAAGCCGTGTGGCTTATCCGGCGTGGCTCGCGGCAGCTTCCAAAGCACCATCTCCCGGATAGAACCGTCTGGATAAAGAAACTTGGAGTGAAATACCAGCTTTGCTGCTGCCATATGGCATTATGCACCATATAGCGCGGCCAGATCAAACACGAGATCAGGGGTAGCCGAAGATAACTACTGAGCCCTCATCAAAGACCATCCAGCGGACTCTGCACGCCCTTCCCGCCGCGGTTTAACACATACGTATAAATCATCGTCGTGCTCACATCCTTATGGCCAAGCAGTTCCTGCACCGTGCGAATATCGTAACCTGATTGCAGCAAATGCGTGGCAAAGGAGTGGGGCCTGAATGCGCTCGGCTGGGGCGGGATAGCCGCAGCGCTGCTCGCCGGCCTCGGCGTGCCCTTTCTGCTCTACGCCGCGTACATGCTGTGGCGGCGCACGGGGCGCGCGGATCCCGTGCTGGCGGCCTACCTGACCTTCTGCCGCAAATTCGCGCGCCGCAGCATCACGCGTGCGCCGCATGAAGGCCCGCGTGATTTCGCCACACGTGTGGCGCGCCTCAAGCCCGCGCTGTCCGCCGACAGTGCGAAGATCACTGGCCTTTACTGCGCGCTGCGTTACAGCGCACGGTCCCCGGCACATGCTTTACGGCAACTGCGCCAGGCCGTGCGCGATTTTCGCGCCTGATCCTGCCCCTTCCCCCCGCACTAATTTACCTATAGTCTATAGGGGTATTTATACATAGCGACATAAATCGTAGCGAGCGTCTTTCAGGCGGGGGTGGCGGAGCGCAGGAACCGGAGTGTACATATCAGTACATGAGGATTCCGAGCACCGCACGCACCCGCATCAAAGACGCGCAGTAGATTTAGGGCGCTATGTATAGTCGGCGATACACTGCCACGGAGCAGACCGCAGGGAAGCACAGATACGCCCAACCCGCCTTTAAATGCACACACAGGAGGTTGTATCATGAGCAACGATGACCTGGTGCCCACCCTGCTGCTTATCTTTACCTTCGTGTTCTTTGTTGTCTTCATGTAATCCGTAACAATGCCCGGCAAGTCAGCGCCACTTGCCGGGCACGTTGTGCATGTCCTCGCATCTCCGTTTCAGCAGACACGGATTTCCGTTAGCTTCCAATCAAAAAGGTTACATTACGCTAAGGATCAATGCCCTATTTGGGTGTCTACTTCTAGTTAGGTTTTCGGAGCAGCGATGGATATTCCTGCGAGCAAAATACTCCCCATAGATAATCTCGGCGAGTACAAAATACACTTTGCCGTCTGGAATGGCGAAGAACAGCCACTTGATGCTTTTGTTCGCGACCCCGATGAATGGAAGAGTTGGAATAGCTGGCGCGGCAGCCGTAACGACTTCAGTCGCAAGTTTATTTTCAGCTTAATTCGCTACTACCACCAAACAGATAAATGGCTCTTCGGCGGAATTTTTGAAGTCACCGAACGCAACACTGACTCATATAACGTCAAACTCGTTGAGCTTCACCAAGAGTATATCGGGCGTCTCCTCATTCACTATCCTGGCCCTGGTGTAAGAGGACGCGCTTTTTATCTCGAAAGTCATTTCAACGAATTAAAGGTCGCACAACTGTTTGAAAAACCATTTGAGGGTGAAGCATTTTGCGGCTACGAAAATGTTGAGCATGGTTTCTCGCAGCTCGAAGCGATTATCAAGCAGAACAAACCAGACTGGAAAGCTGCCCTTGGGAACGTAAAAGGTGTCTACCTGATAGTGGATAAGAGTAATGGCAAGATGTACGTTGGCTCGGCTTATGGGGACGCTGGAATTTGGTCAAGATGGGCTTGCTACATCGGCACAGGCCACGGGTGGAATGATGAACTCACAAAACTCATAAACACCAACGGCATCGGGTATGCCCGTGAAAATTTTCAGTTTTCAATACTTGAGTTTCGGTCAATGAGAACGGACGACCAAGTAATTATTAACCGAGAGCAATATTGGAAGAGAGCTCTTCAATCCAATGCGTTTGGCTACAACAACAACTAAAAACCTAGCCCGGCAGTCAACGCCGGCGCTGCGCGGGAAAACTCATCGCTCGATCCTGAGGTCGCCTTGCTCCAGCATCACACGCTTGGACGAGGCAAGCGGTAGTTTTGTAGGTCGGGTTACGCTACGCTAACCCGACCTACATGACCAAAATCTCGTTACCCGCCTCCGACATCCAACTGCTTGCGCAGTGTGACGTGCAAACCTTCCGCGCGAGCGGCAAGGGCGGGCAGCATGTGAATAAAACTGACAGTGCGGTGCGTCTCATCCATCGGCCCAGCGGCGTGGCGGTGAGTACGCAGCAAGAGCGCAGCCAGCATCTGAACAAACGTCTCTGCATTCAAAAGCTGCGCGCCAAGGTGGCGCGGCTGAATTATCAGCCGCCCAAGCGCGTCAAGACCCGCGTGCCGCGCAGGGTGCGGGAAAAAATCCTAGTGACAAAAACAAGGCAGGGGCACAAGAAGCGGCTGCGCGCCAAGCCCGGCCCTGAAGACTGATATCTACTAGCCAATGAAAAGGGTGGCGTGATCTTGCGTGGACTTTTAACAGCGCGGTCAAAATCCCCCGGCCGTTCGACAAGCTCACGGCCACCCCCTTTATAAAGGGGGTCGAGCGTTAGCGAGGGGGGATTTAAATCCGCGATGCCCGCCAAGACAGCAGATCGCCCCATCTACTTGCCGATGCAAAAGCTGGAGAAGATTTTCCCCAGCAAATCTTCGGTGGTAAACGCGCCGGTGATTTCCGCCAGCGCGTTTTGCGCCTGACGCAGGTCTTCGGCGAGCACTTCCCCGGCGCGGTGTTGTAGCTGGGCGTGTCCGCTTTCGAGCGCGGTGTGCGCTTTCATAAGCGCATCCAGATGGCGGCGGCGGGCGCTGAAGGTGCCTTCGCCTGCGTCTTGATAGCCCGCACTGTTTTTAAGGTGGGCGCGCAACAGCTCCATCCCCGCGCCGGTTTTGGCGGAGAGGCGCACCCTGCTGTGCCCTTCGATCTTGTCCAGTGTGGGCGCGCGCTGACTGAGGTCGCACTTGTTATACACCAGCGTGAGTGCGATGCCCGCGGGCAGTTGCGTGATAATGGCGCGGTCTGCGTCGCCGAATCCGATTACGTCATCCACCACCAGCAGCGCATGGTCGGCGTCCATGAGTTCGGCGCGCGCGCGGCGCATGCCTTCTTGTTCGATGGCATCGCCGCTGTCGCGCAGACCCGCGGTATCAATCACGTGCAGCGGCAGGCCGTCGAGCTGGATCGGTTCGCGCAGCACGTCGCGCGTAGTGCCGGGAATATCCGTGACGATGGCGGCCTCGCGTCCGGCAAGACGGTTCAGCAGGCTCGACTTGCCGACATTGGGCCGCCCTGCGATCACCACGCACAGGCCCTCGCGCAACAAGCTGCCTTGGCGCGCCGCTTTCAACACCGCATCGAGTTCATTCAGCAATGACTGCAGGCGCGTGCTGATGCGCGCATCGGACAGAAAATCCACTTCGTCTTCGGAGAAATCTATCGCGGCCTCGACGAACGCGCGCAACTCGATCAACTGCTCGATGAGAGAGTGGATGTGCGTCGAGAATTCACCGGCCAGCGAGCGTTGCGCTGCGCGCGCCGCATGTTCGGTTTGGCTTTCGATGAGGTCGGCGATCGCCTCGGCCTGCGCGAGATCAATCTTATCGTTCAGAAAGGCGCGCTCGGAAAATTCGCCGGGGCGTGCGAGTCGCGCGCCCAGCGCGACGGCGCAGCGCAGCAGCAAGTCCAGCACGACAGGGGAACCGTGCGCGTGCAGCTCCAACACATCTTCGCCGGTGAACGAGTGCGGCGCGGGAAAATAGAGCGCGAGGCCACGGTCGAGGGTCTTGCCGTGTTCGTCGCGGAAAGTAGTGTAGTGCGCGTAGCGCGGTGCAGGAAGTTTTTCGAACATGTGCCGCGCGATGTGCAGCGCCAGCGGCCCGGAAATGCGCACAACTCCAATGCCGCCACGCCCGGGCGGCGTGGCGATGGCAGCGATGGTGTCGTTAAAGCCGGGGGCGAGGGGCGAGGGGCGAGGGGCTGGCAAAGACATGTCTATGTTCTCGCCACCAGCTGCTCGCCATTCACTCACTAGCTGCTGATGATTTTACGCGTGATATGCCACTGTTGCAGAATCGAGATCGCGTTATTCACCACCCAGTACAGCACCAGTCCGGACGGAAAAAAGGCGAAGAAGAAGGTGAAGATGAACGGCAGCGCCATCATCACCTTGGCCTGCAGCGGATCCGGCGGCGGCGGGCTCAGCTTCATCTGTATAAACATGGTGGCGCCCATCAGCAGCGGCAGCACGTAATACGGGTCTTTGCCGGAGAGGTCGGTGAGCCAGAATATAAAATCCGCCTGCCTGAGTTCGACGCTCTCGAGCAGCACCCAATACAGCGCGATGAACACCGGTATCTGCACCAGCACCGGCAGACAGCCACCGAGCGGGTTGATCTTTTCGGTCTTGTACAGCTCCATCATCGCCTGGCTCATGCGCTGGCGGTCGTCGCCCAGGCGCTCACGGATGCTCATGATGCGCGGTTGCAGCTTGCGCATGTTGGCCATCGAGCGATAGCTCGCCGCCGACAAGTGATAGAACACGAGCTTGATGAGGAGCGTGAGCAGCACGATGGACCAGCCCCAGTTATTCACCACGCCGTGGATGTATTCCAGCAGCCAGAACAACGGCTGCGCCAGCACGGTGAGCATGCCGTAATCCACCGTGAGATCAAGGTTGGGCGCGACCTCTTTCAGATGATCCTGTATCTTCGGTCCGACGTAGAGTGTGAGCCCGAGCGTGGCGCTTTCGCCCGGCTTGATGCTGCGCTCTGTGCTTACCAGTCCGAGAATGTAGCGCGGTGTGTCCACGCCTTCCTTAAGCGTCGTGGTGTAGTAGTGGCTGGTTTCGTCCTGCGGCGGTATCCACGCACTGACAAAATAATGCTGCAACATGGCGGCCCAGCCGCCCACGATGTCGCGGCTCAGGTTTTGTTCCGCCATCTGGCCGAAGTCGATTTTTTCGTATTTGTTTTCCGGACTCGAAATTACGCCGCCGGTGTAGGTGTAAATAAAGTGTGACTGGCTGCTGGTATCTTCCACGCGCTGAAACTGTCCGTACACGCGGCCTTGCAGTTCTTGCGGGGTGGTGTTGTGCACCTGGTGCTCGATTTTCACCTCGTAACTGCCGCGGCTGAAGGTGTAGACCTTGTCGACCGGCACACCCTCCGGACTCACCCAGCGCAGGCGCACCTTGAGTTCATTGGCCCCCGATTCCAGGCGATACTCCGCCTGCTCGGCCTTGAATTGGGCATGGTGATCGGGACCGTTGGCGCCCGCGAGCAGGCCCGTCTGCGCCACAAACAGCTTGGAAGCGGCTTCCGTCATCAGACGGAACGGCTCCGGTTTCCCCGCGACAGCGGGGTAGGCCAGCATATCCAGACGGCGCAGATCACCGCCCACGGTATCGATCTCGACATCCAGCACATCGGTCACGACATGCACGCGTTGCGCGGAGGGTAATGCGGCGGCACTGGCGTCGCCGGGCGCGGTCTGCGGCTGCGCGGTCGCTGGCGACGTTGGCGTCCGCCCCACCGGCACATCGGCATTGCCCGGGGCGGCCGGCGTTACCGTCTGGACGGATTGCGGCTGCGGGGCGTGATCCTGCTGCCACGCCTCCCAGATCAGGAACAGCACGAAGCCCAGCGCCAGCAGCAGGAGCAGGCGGATATTGTCCCGGTTCATACCCTGCCTTCCTTGTGCTCCGGTACCGGGTCATAGCCGCCGGCATGCCACGGGTGGCAGCGGGCGAGGCGGCGCAGCGTCATCCATGCGCCGCGGAGTGCGCCGTAGCGCGAGATCGCCGCCTCTGCGTAGCAGGAACAACTGGGATGAAAGCGGCAGTGATTGCCCAGCCACGGGCTGAACAGATAGCGATAGACGTGGAGCAGGAGGATCAGGAGTTTTTGCATCGGATGAAACTGGACCAGGCTTTGTTAAAGGCGGCGTGTAGCTCGTGTTTGGTTTTGCGATCCGCGCCGCTGCGGGCGATAACGATAAAATCCAGCGCGTCGAGCTGCTCCCGCTGCTGGCGGAACGTCTCACGCGCAATTCTCTTTATGCGGTTGCGCGCCACCGCATGTCGAACCGTCTTGCTGGAAACCGCCAAGCCGAGGCGCGCCATGCCGGCGTCGTTTGGCTGCGCGAGGAGGGTGAAAAGTTTGTCGCCCGATTTTTTTTGCGGATGATCAAAAACCCGCTGGTATTGCGCCGCAGAAACAAGCCTGTGTTTCCTGGTGTGACGGCAGGACGCCGGTGCCAATGCCGCGCGTCAGGCGCTTAATCGGGACCGGCCCTTGGCGCGACGCGCATTCAGTATCCGCCGCCCGCTTTTTGTGGCCATGCGTGCGCGGAAACCGTGTGTGCGTGCGCGCTTTAATTTGCTTGGCTGATAGGTTCTTTTCATAACGGGCTCCGCCGACGCCTCTCAAGGCACGGCTCCAAAATCAATAAGATGCGAATTATGCCAAGTCTCGCCCTGCACTGTCAATGAAAGTTTAGTCTTGCGGCCCAGACATCGGGCTATGCGAACACCGCATTACAGGTATACACTTCGGTGCTCGAACAAAGATACAACTGACAGCAGGATTGTGACCGGTGGGACTCTGGGAAACGTGCCTCGGACACCTCGAAACGGGGCTGTCCGCGCAAGAATTCAATAATTGGATACGCCCTCTACAGGCGGTCGAGGACGGCACTGGCATGCGCCTGCTCGCCCCCAACCGCTTCGTGCTCGACTGGGTGCACGACCGCTATCTCGCACGCATCATCGAGATTGTCGGCCACATTAAAAACGGGCATTCGCCACAAGTCACCCTCGAGGTCGGTGGCCGGCCAGCGCTCTCTGTAGCGGCTGCCCCGTCTGCGTCGCGCCCGGGCGCACGCAAGGCAGACAACACCAACGCGGCCTATCAGAACACCCTCAACCCCGATTACACCTTCAGCAATTTCGTTGCCGGGAAATCAAACCAACTCGCCCACGCCGCCGCCGGTCAGGTCGCGGAACGCCCCGGCAGGGCCTATAACCCGCTGTTTATCTACGGCGGCGTGGGCCTCGGCAAGACCCACCTGCTGCATGGCATCGGCAACCAGATCCGGCAAAACAATCCTGCGGCGCGCGTGGTCTATCTCCACTCGGAGCGCTTTGTGGCCGACATGGTGCGGGCGCTCCAGCACAACACCATCGCCGACTTCAAGCGCTTTTACCGCTCGGTGGACGCCCTGCTGATTGATGACATCCAGTTCTTCGCCGGCAAGGAGCGCTCTCAGGAGGAGTTCTTCCACACCTTCAACGCCCTGCTTGAAGGCCAGCGCCAGGTGGTGCTCACCTGTGACCGCTATCCCAAGGAGGTGCGCGGCCTGGAGGAGCGCCTAGTGTCGCGTGTGGGCTGGGGTCTGTCTGTCATCGTCGAGCCGGCTGATATTGAAACGCGTGTCGCCATTTTGATGAGCAAGGCCGCCGCGGTACAGGTGCACTTGCCGGACGAGGTGGCTTTCTTCGTCGCCAAGCGCTTTCGCTCCAACATCCGCGAGCTGGAGGGTGCCCTGCGGCGCGTGGTGGCCAACGCGAACTTTACCGGCCTTCCCATCACGCTGGATTTCGCCAAGGAGGCGCTGCGCGATCTGCTTGCTATTCAGGATAAACAGGTCACTATTGAAAATATCCAGAAAACTGTGGCCGAATACTACAAAATCCGCGTCGCCGACCTGCTTTCGCCCCTGCGCACGCGTGCTCTGGCGCGTCCGCGCCAGATGGCCATGGCCCTCTCCAAGGAGCTCACCAACCACAGCCTGCCCGAGATTGGCCGGGCCTTTGGGGGGCGCGACCATACCACAGTCCTACATGCCTCGCGCAAGGTTGCGGCACTGAGAGAGGCAGACACCCGGTTTGGAGAGGATCACTCGATACTGGTGAGGACGCTTACAGCCTGAGGATATCCTGTGGATACTTTTGCGCTCTTTTCTACGTTTGGATTCCACCCGCGCGCAGAAAAGTTATCCACAGCCTTGCTCATGCATAAACTATATATAACAAATTGTTTTTGTTTGATTTATTATGTTTACTCAAGTACTCATGGCACTAATTACAATCATTAATAATAAGTGAAGGTAACTCTTAATGAAACTTAGTATCCAGCGCGAAGCACTATTAAAACCATTACAACTTGTGACCGGGGTCGTTGAACGTAAGCATACCCTGCCTATCCTGGCCAATATCCTCCTCCACGTGGAAAAGGGGCGGGTAACCTTCGTCGGTACCGATCTGGAGATCGAGGCCAAGGTCACCATCAATCAAAAAGGGGGGCAGGATGGAAAAACCACCCTGCCAGCACGCAAGCTGCTGGATATCGTCCGCACGTTGCCGGAACAGGTGATGATTGATCTGGTGGAAGACAAGGGAAAGGTAACCCTGCGTGCGGGCAAAAGTCGCTACACATTGGCGACCCTGCCGGCGGAAGAGTTTCCCTTGGTGGGCGCAGCACAGGCGACAGGAGAGCTGCAACTGCCGCAAAAAGAGTTGAAGGAACTCATTGAGCGCACACAGTTCGCCATGGCGCAGCAGGATGTGCGCTATTACCTCAACGGCCTGTTGCTGGAGATCGCAGAGGGCAAGCTGAATGCCGTGGCAACCGACGGGCACCGCCTGGCCATGTGCAGCGTAGACCTGCCAAAGGACAAGGCCGCGGAAGAGCCGCGGCAAGTCATCGTTCCGCGCAAGGCCGTGCAGGAGCTGGCCCGGCTGCTCGAGGACAGCGACCAGCCGGTGGCGGTAACGCTGAGCGCGAACCACATTCAGTTTGCCACCGATGGCGTAAGCCTGACCACCAAGCAGATCGACGGGCGCTTTCCGGACTACCAGCGCGTGCTGCCCAAGGGCGGCGACAAGGTGGTGATTGCGGAGCGCGAAGGCCTGCGGCAGAGCCTGGTGCGCATATCGGTGATTTCAAGCGAGAAGTTTCGCAGTGTCGCGTTGCAGCTGAAGCCGGGGCAACTCAATCTCCATACGCACAACCCGGAGCAGGAAGAAGCGGATGAAGAGGTCGCGGTAGAGTACACCGGTGCAGAGCTGCAAATCGGCTTCAATGTGACCTACCTGCAGGATGCCATCAGCGCCACGAAGGGGCAGCGCGTACAGATCACCTTCAGTGATGCCAACAGCAGCTGCCTGGTGCAGGCCGAAGGTGACGAGCGCAGCCGGTACGTCGTCATGCCGATGCGACTCTAAGCGCGTTCCACGTGGAACACGACGTGGCAAAAAGCCTGTTATAATGGGCCACTCCCATGATGGTTAACCCGACATACGACTCTTCCAGCATCAAGGTCCTCAAGGGGCTGGACGCTGTCCGCAAGCGGCCCGGGATGTACATCGGCGACACCGATGACGGCTCCGGCCTGCATCACATGGTGTTCGAGGTGGTGGACAACGCCATCGACGAAGCCTTGGCGGGCCACTGCAACGAGATCGACGTAACCATCCACACCGACAACAGCATTACGGTTACGGACAACGGCCGCGGTATCCCGGTCGATATCCACCCTGAAGAGGGGCGCTCCGCCGCCGAGGTGGTGATGACCGTGCTGCACGCGGGCGGCAAGTTCGACGACAACTCCTACAAGGTCTCGGGCGGGCTGCACGGCGTGGGCGTTTCGGCGGTCAACGCGCTCTCGGAGTTTCTGCGCCTCACCATCCGCCGCAACGGCCATGTACACACCCAGGAGTATCGTCTGGGCGAGCCACAGGCCCCGCTGCAGGTGATCGGGGAGACCACCCAGACGGGCACCGAGGTGCACTTCCGGCCCAGCCCGACCGTCTTTACCCATATCGAGCTCCACTATGATGTGCTCGCCCAGCGCCTGCGCGAGCTGTCCTTCCTCAATTCCGGCGTGCGCATCCGGCTGGAAGACGAGCGCAGCGGCAAAAGCGATGTATTTGAGTACGTCGGCGGTATCCGCGCCTTTGTCGAACACCTCAACCGCAACAAGACCCCGCTGCACGCCAAGGTGTTTTACGTCAACGTGCAGCGCGACGGCATCGGGGTAGAGGCGGCCCTGCAGTGGAACGATTCGTACCAGGAAAACATCTTCTGCTTCACCAACAACATCCCGCAGCGCGATGGCGGTACGCACCTCGCCGGCCTGCGCGGCGCGCTCACGCGCACGCTCAACCAGTACATTGAACGCGAAGGCAGCGCCAAGCAGGCCAAGATCACCACCACCGGCGATGACACGCGCGAAGGACTTACCGCCGTGCTGTCGGTGAAGGTGCCCGACCCGAAATTTTCCTCGCAGACCAAGGAAAAGCTGGTGTCGTCCGAGGTCAAGGCCATCGTCGAGCCCGCCATGAGCGACGCGCTTGAGGCCTTCCTGCTGGAAAACCCCGCCGAGGCGCGCGCCATCACCGCCAAGATCATTGATGCCGCGCGGGCACGTGAGGCGGCACGCAAGGCGCGCGAGCTGACGCGCCGCTCAAGCGCGCTCGATCTCGCCGGCCTGCCGGGCAAGCTGGCGGACTGTCAGGAGCGCGACCCGGCGCTGTCCGAGCTGTTTCTGGTGGAGGGCGACTCCGCCGGCGGCTCCGCCAAGCAGGGGCGCGACCGCAAGAACCAGGCGATCCTGCCGCTGAAGGGGAAAATCCTCAACGTGGAGCGGGCGCGCTTCGACAAGATGCTGTCGTCCGCCGAGATCGGCACCCTGATCACGGCACTCGGCTGCGGCATCGGGCGCGAGGAATATGTTCCGGACAAGCTGCGCTACCATCGCATCATCATCATGACCGACGCCGATGTGGACGGCTCGCACATCCGTACCCTGTTGCTCACCTTCTTCTTCCGCCAGATGCCGGAGCTGGTCGAGCGCGGCCATATCTACATCGCGCAGCCGCCGCTGTACAAGGTCAAGCGCGGCAAGCAGGAGCGCTACATCAAGGACGACGCCGAGCTGAGCGCCGACCTCGCCCAGGTGGCGCTGCAGGACGCCGCGCTGCACACCGGGGTCGCCGGGGTTTCCATCGGCGGCGCGACGCTCGCGGATCTGGCACAGAGCTATCTTGCCGCGATGGCGATCATCAAGCGCCTGGCGCGCCGTTATGATCCGCTGCTGCTGGAAAAGATCATCTACATGCCGCCGCTGGAAGGGCCGACCGCCCTGCGTGAGCCGGCCCTGGCGCAGGAGTGGTTCGGCGAGCTGGAGCGTCGCCTCAACAGCGACGAGGCCACTTCACGCTACGAGATCAGCGTGCAGCCGGACGTAGAAACGGGCGCTTGCCGCGCGCGCATCACCGCCACACAGCACAACCTGCGCACCGACCACCTGCTCAATGAAGACTTCTTCGGCTCCGAAGATTATCGCCGCCTGTCCGCCTTGGGCCAGCGTCTCAGCGGACTGCTGGCGGACGGGGCCTACGTGCAGCGCGGCGAACAGCAAAGCCCGGTACGCAGCTTCAAGCAGGCCATCGAATGGCTGCTCAACGAGTCACGCCGCGGGCTGCATATCCAGCGCTACAAGGGCCTGGGTGAGATGAATCCGGAGCAGTTGTGGGATACCACGATGGATCCGTCCGCGCGCCGCCTGCTCCAGGTGCGGATCGAAGACGCCATTGCCGCCGACGAAATCTTCACTTTGCTGATGGGCGACCAGGTGGAGCCGCGCCGCGACTTCATCGAAAAGAACGCGCTTGAGGCGTCCAATCTCGACATATGAAGCTGCGTGACGGGCTGATCCTGCTGGCCGTTGTCGCCGTGGTGGGCGCTGGCGCATGGGTCTGGTCACGCCCCGCGGGCCTGACGCAGGTGCCGGAGGTAACGCTGACCATCCTCGATGGGCGCCAGCAGCGCCTGTCCGAGCTGCGCGGCCGCCCGCTGTTGGTGACCTTCTGGGCGACCACCTGTTCCACCTGTGTGAGCGAGATGCCGCACCTGGTGGAGCTTTATCGGGAGCTGAAACCCAGGGGCTTCGAAATCCTCGCTATCGCCATGCCGTATGACCCGCCGGCCGATGTCGCCGCGCTGGTGCGCGCACGACAACTGCCCTATCTCATCGCGCTGGATCATGACAGCAGCGCCACACGCGCCTTCGGCGACGTGCGCGTCACGCCCACCAGCTTCTTGTTGAGCCCGGACGGCGTGATCGTGCGGCGCGCGCAAGGTCAAATGGACATGGCAGAGCTGCGCGCGCAAATTCTTTCCATGTTACCCGCAGCCCCCTTGGCCAAGCTGTAGGGAGTCTCCCCGCATGCTCTGGGTCAAGGCCTTACACATCATCTTCATGGTGAGCTGGTTCGCGGGGCTGTTTTATCTCCCGCGCTTGTTCGTCTACCATGCGCAATGCGAAGACACCGCGGGTAATGAGCGCTTCAAGGTCATGGAGCGCAAGTTGTTTTTCTTCATCACGCCATGGGCCATCCTGACCCTCCTGTTCGGACTGTGGATGCTGTGGGATTATGCCTGGGCGCTTTACTCCAGCCAGGGCTGGCTGCACGCCAAATTATTTTTGGTGCTGCTGCTCATCGCCTATCACCTCTATTGCTACAAACTCATGCTGGACTTCAAGCACGAGCGCAACCGGCGGAGCCACGTGTTTTACCGCTGGGTGAACGAAGCCCCGGTGCTGTTGCTGTTCGCCATTGTCGTCCTCGCCGTCGTTAAGCCGATCTAGCAGTCTCCCGCCACCCATGGTCTCGCACCGCGGATTGGCTGGCCGGCCTGTTGTGTGCTGGGTGGAGGCGTTGAAGCACCATCCTTAATTTTGTCTGGCGCAATGGCCGGGAGGGGGGTGGTGACCAGGGCCGTCATCGGCGCAGATGGCGACGGGCGACGCTTACCATACCGGTGGCTTACCGTCTTCAGCACTAGCTCCGGGCTCCCTAGTGGGATTTAGCACCCAGCCACGGCGCGTGGGTTCCGGCACGCATTCGCCGCAGGTCAGACACGCATCGGCCAGCGCCGGGCCACCCATCTCGCAAATCCGCGCCGCGCCGGCAAGGAGAAACAAGTCCTTGAACAGGCGTTGGAGCTCGGTGCGCAGGGCGCAATCACGCCCGGCATCCTCCCGGCAAACCCAATCCAGGCGCACCACCCCCCGTTCGTCTACCAGCCGCAGGCGAGGCGCGCCGTTTTCCAGCCAGGCATTGATGCTGTAACGCATGGGCGTTTCCCTCGTGAGCAAAACAAGCTATCTTAATATGAATGATAATCATTCATATTAAAATCGCAAGTCCTCGCTTTTCCACACCCTGCCTGGCAGTCGGTAGATAGGGCATAAATTATATAAATGCTATTGCAAATCATTCTCATTAAGTTTAATATCCATCCTTGGGGTTTAGTTATGAAGAGAAGAGAAGAAAAAAACATGTCTTCTGGGATATATATAGGAGGAATAGTCATGAAGCAAAAACAGTCTAAAGGCAAAACTCTAGTCAAGATCATAGGGGGGGTTGGATTAACCCTTGCGGCAGCATTATCTGTACAGGCTGCGGCCGCTCCGAAGACCATGGAGGAGATGTGGAAGATTATCCAGACACAACAAAAGGAACTGGAACAACTCAAGGCGCAGCAAAAGAATACCGAGCAAAGGGTAGAGGTTACCAGTGAGGCCGTGGAGCAACAAGCCGCGCAGCAGACCGCCAGCAGCCCCTCCTGGGCGGACAAGACCAGGCTCGGGGGTTATGGCGAGCTGCATTACAATAACCTGGACAGCAAAAACGAGATGGACTTTCACCGTTTTGTAATGTTTTTCGGGCATGAATTCTCTGATCGCGTGCGCTTTTTCTCAGAGCTGGAAGTTGAGCACACCGGTGTAGAGGCCGATGGCGATCCGCTGGCGGGCGAGGTCGAACTGGAGCAGGCCTTCGTTGAGTTTGATATCGCGCAGCAACATACGGCGCGTGCCGGTCTGTTTCTGGTGCCGGCGGGGATCATCAATGAAACCCATGAGCCGACGACCTTTTATGGTGTAGAGCGCAATCCGGTTGAGGCTAACATCATTCCCACCACGTGGTGGGAGGCGGGCGTAGGCGCGGCCGGTGAGCTGGCGCCGGGCTGGAGCTATGACCTGTCCCTGACCTCCGGTCTCGAGACGTCGACCACCGGTTCGAACGCCTACAAGATTCGCGACGGTCGCCAGAAGGTATCGAATGCCAAGGCCAATGACGGTGCGCTCACGGGGCGCATCAAATGGACGGGGTTGCCGGGCGTAGAGCTTGCCGCCACAGCGCAGTATCAGAGCGACCTCACACAAGGCACGGGTGCGGCAGGCACATCGTCGAGCGCCACGCTGTTCGAGACGCATGCGGTACTGAGCCGGGGGCCGGTTGGCATGCGCGCCTTGTATGCCCGCTGGGACCTGAGCGGCACCGGCCCCGCGGCGACCGGGCGTGACAAGCAGAACGGTTGGTACGTCGAGCCATCGTATAAGCTGGCCAGCAACGTAGGAGTCTTTGCGCGCTACAATCAGTGGGACAATAATGCAGGTAGCGGCAGCACGTCTGATGCGAAAATCAAGCAGGTTGATGTGGGCATGAATTACTGGCCGCATGAAGATGTGGTGCTGAAGTTTGATGTCCAGAAACAGTCCGGCGCCGCCAACGATGATGGATTTAACCTGGGGGTCGGCTATCAGTTTTGATGTTCATTCGGTTCTCTCCTTAATTATTGGGGCGCTTAATGCGCCCCCCTTTTTTAAATGAGGCCACACAAGGTGTCTTTGGAATGATTCGGATGTCACGTTGGTTTTGCGTCTTGCTGATGTGGATGCTGGTTGCTCCAGCCGTATGGGCGCGAGGCGTATATCAGGACCCGGAGGACTTTATCAGCGAGGTCTTTTCCAGCAAAGCGCCCCCACCAAGCTTATTGCATATCTCTGAGGGCGAGCAGAAACAAATCCGCGAGATACTCGGCCACACGCTCGGTGCCGGGCGTGTGCGTTATTGGCAGCATGAGGACAGGACGGTGTGGATACTCGAGGAGATTGGCAAGGAGCGCCCCATCACGGTCGGGCTGGTCGTCGATAGAGGCAGGCTTGAATTGATAAAAGTACTTATTTTTCGTGAAAGCCGGGGTTCGGAAGTGCGTTATCCCTTCTTCACTGATCAGTTCAGGGGCGCCAGCTTGAGCGAAGACGGTCAGTTAGACCGGAACATTGACGGTGTCTCGGGGGCGACCTTGTCCACGCGCGCCCTGACCAGGCTTGCGCGCCTGGCCCTTTACCTGCATCAGCAAAGAGGGCAAGCCGATGTCACCGGCCAAACATCACCTCGTTAAGTACTTGCGCAGGTGGCATCGGCGCTTGGGCGTCACCGTCACCCTCTTCGCCATTCTGCTGTCCGTAACCGGGCTGCTGCTCAACCACACAGAGGAACTGGGTCTGGATTCCAGTTATGTCCGCTCTGACGCGCTCTTGGATTGGTACGGTATCAGTCCGCCCGGCAAGCCGCTGAGCTACGCGGCTGGCGGCCACTGGATCAGCCAGTTGGGCGAGCGACTGTATTTTGATGAACACGAGCTTGCCGTTGATGCGCCCGGCCGCTTATTGGGGGCGGTTGCGCTGGCGGACCGGGTAGTTGTTGCAATCGAAGGGCATTTAATGCTGTTTGACTTATCGGGCGAACTGCTTGAAACACTGGGCGGGGCACAGGGCGTGCCCGCCGGGATGCGCCTCATCGGCGTTAAGGATGAAAACCTGGTGGTGCGCGCCAGCCATGGCGATTACCTGGCTGACAAAGATTTGCTGAAGTGGGAAGAGGGCGAGAAAGAAGGGGGCGTACATACGCCGGTGGACGCCTATTGGGCTGAACCCGTCACGCCCCCGCACAGCTTACATGATCAATTAACAGAGGCCTATCGTGGCAAGGGCCTGTCGTTGGAGCGGGTTCTGCTCGACCTGCACAGTGGCCGCATTGTGGGCGGCGCGGGCATAGTGGCGGTCGACATCAGCGCTATCCTGCTCCTCCTGCTGGCGGTGAGCGGCATAATAATGTGGTTGAGGCACCTAAAGCAAAGCCACCATTAATACCAAGCAGTAAATGCCGCTGGAGGAATGTTGAGGCGGCCATCTCCGGCGGTTGTGTCTAACTAACATCAAGAGAAGGAGCACATTATGGAACTCGACAAGAAGGCGGCAGCGGAAGTTTTGAATCGTATCCTCGAGCTGGAGCTGGCCGGCGTGGTGCGCTACACGCATTATGCGCTGATGGTGTACGGCTATAACCGTATTCCCATCGTCAGTTGGCTGCGCGAGCAGGCGAACGAAAGCTTGACCCATGCCCAGCAGGCGGGCGAGATGATCACCCAGCTCGGGGCGCATCCCTCGCTGGCCCTTGGCCCGCTGCTGGAAACCCATAAACACGACATCGGCGACATCCTGCGCGAATCGTTGGAACACGAACGCGAAGCCCTCAAGTCGTACCATGAGCTGTTGAACCTGGTGAAGGACCGTTCGGTGTGGTTGGAGGAATACGCCCGCGACATGATTTACAAAGAGGAACAGCACCAGGGCGATGTGGACAAGATGCTGCGCAAGCCGGGCGATATTGATGCCTTTGCCGGGCGTTAGCAGGCTGTTAAAGCGGCCTGCGTGTGGTGCAAGGATGCGCCGCCATTTTTCAAGCAGGCTTATGTGTTTGAAGAATGGCGCAAAGCAAAAACCACGTTTTTGCTTTGCGAGTTGAAAAAAGCCATGGATGGCTTTTTTCAACAACCTCCCAGAGCGGCGGAGACACAGCGCCGGATTCAACTTCGGGACAGATTATGAGTTTTAAAAAGCCGCCAAAAAGAACGACTTGCGCAGAGGCTTCTTGATTACAGCATTACTCTCTCTTGGGGGCGCGGTGCGCCCCACTCTTTTTAAATTATTTATTGAGAAAGCCCCATGAGATACAGCAACACAACCAGCTTATTGCTCTGCGGATTTATAGCCTGCGCCCTAATTGCGGCAGTGAGCGCGGAGATGTTACCGTCGAGCGACGAAAAAAGCGCAGCGGTACATCACGAAATACCGTACACAAGTGGGGTGCAGCAGGCAACGATCTATCTGCAAGAGTATCGCTTTGAGCCCGCGCTAACCACGCTCAAGGCAGGCCAGCCCGCGCGTCTCGTTTTGATAAACAGGGGAAACACAGTGCATGAATTTGTGACCGATGCCTTGCATGGCGTGGTAGTGACCATGAAGGTGCAGGGCACGCTGGCCGAGATGCAGGGCTTGAGCGAGCTGGAGATTCCTCCGGGCGGCAAGGTCGTGCTGCGTTTCACACCGGAGCAGACAGGCGAGTTTGCCATCGCCTGTCACGCCAGCATGCCCAAAGACCACTTTAAGCAGGGCATGGTCGGCAAGCTGCTGATTCAGTAATCCGCGCGCCGGACGCGCGGTTGATCAACGCCGTTTACGGTATCGAGATAAACAGCGCGCTGTCGCCACGCCGCACGTTGAACAGCGGCGCGCCCTTGTGTTTTTGCGTGACGTTGACCAGATCGTCCGGTGTGCGCACCGGCTGGTGGTTGATCGAAAGCACCATGCCACCCGGGCGCAGGCCCGCCTGCGCGGCGCGGCTGTCGGGATCGACATCGACCACCGGCAGCCCGCGCCTGATCCAGGCCGGCATCAAGTACGCGTTTTGAGGTTGTAAGGCGAGGCTAAACAACGCCGCCGGGGATATTGAAACAGACCATCCCTAGCGGCTGTCGCTGACTTAAGGAAGCTCTGAATAAATGCTTTTTTCGTCCGATCGGGGTTTTCAGCAACGCGTAATCAAGCAATCCGCGTTCATTTCATTCACGCGGCCCCTTGCTAAAAGGAATAAGCATATTCTATTAGGTTATTTTTAGTGGCGGTTTCAATGACCAAGTGCAAAAAGCGCAGCATGATGCTGCCTGAAATCAAACGCATCCGGGGTGA
>JAQBXX010000020.1 GCA_027624315.1 Pseudomonadota bacterium | reverse complement strand
AATGGCTGTTTTTCCCAGTAACCATGCGTATCTCCCAGTATACGATGGTTACGAAACGCCCTAATTACCTAATATTTTTCATACCCATGACCGATAACGAAACATTGCGTGCAATGAAGGGCGCTTCCAAGGTCGCGCGCATCCCCGTCAAGGTCGTGCCGAGCACGACCTTTGTGCGCAAACCCGCATGGATACGCGCCAAGTCAACGGCCAGCCCTGAGGTGGCGCGCCTCAAGGGTGTGTTGCGCGAACACCACCTGCACACCGTGTGCGAAGAGGCCTCCTGCCCCAACCTCGGCGAATGCTTCGGCCACGGCACGGCGACCTTCATGATCATGGGGGCGATCTGCACGCGGCGCTGTCCGTTCTGCGATGTCGCGCACGGCAAACCCGAGGCGCTCGACGCAAACGAGCCGGAGAATCTCGCGCGCGTGATCCGCGACATGGCGCTCAAATATGTGGTGATCACCTCCGTGGACCGCGACGATCTGCGCGACGGCGGCGCCCAGCACTTCGTTGACTGCCTGCGCGCGGTGCGCCGGCACTCACCGCACACCCGCATCGAGGTGCTCACGCCCGATTTTCGCGGACGCATGGACATCGCGCTCGACATCGTGGCCCAGTCGCCACCCGATGTGTTCAATCACAATCTGGAAACGGTGCCGCGTCTCTACAAACAGGCGCGCCCCGGTGCCGATTACCAATACTCACTCACCCTGCTCAAGCGCTTCAAGGCGATACACCCCGCCATCCCCACTAAATCCGGCCTCATGCTGGGTCTGGGTGAGGAGATCGAGGAAATCGAACAGGTGATGCGTGACCTGCGCGCACACGACGTGGGCATGCTCACCCTCGGCCAATACCTGCAACCGAGCCGTCATCACCTGCCGGTGGCGCGCTTCGTCGCGCCGGAAGAGTTCGACCGTCTGGCCGAGGTGGGCAAGGCCATGGGCTTCAGCAATGTGGCGAGCGGCCCGATGGTGCGTTCCTCGTATCACGCCGACCTGCAAGCGGCGGGGCGCGCCACCGGCTAAGCGCGAGCGGCGCCGTGAGCAACACTGCTGAGGACGGCGCGGCATCTTCACCGCACCCACGCGCATCGCGGCGCGAAATCTTCGCCTGGGCGATGTATGACTTCGCCAACTCCGGCTATACCACCGTGGTGCTCACCGCCATCTACAGCGCCTATTTCGTCGGCGTGGTAGCGCAGGCGAGTGAGCCCGGCAACAGCACCGCCACGCTGCTCTGGACGCTGGCCATGGGCATCAGCAATTTCCTGGTGCTGGCAAGCGCGCCGGTGCTCGGCGCCATCGCCGATCATCGCGCCTGCAAGAAATCCTTTTTGCTATTCACCACCGCGGGTTGCGTCCTGTTTACCGCGCTGCTTGGTCTGGCCGGGCCGGGCGACATCGCCGCCGCCTTTTTGCTGGTGGTGCTGGCGAGCTTCATGTTCGGCAGCGGCGAAAATCTCATCGCGTCGTTCCTGCCCGAAATCGCCCGCCCGGAAGACATGGGGCGCATCTCCGGCTATGGCTGGGCGCTCGGCTACCTCGGCGGACTGCTGGTGCTGGGTGTGTGTTTGGCGTGGATTGCCTGGGCGGAGGGGCAAGGGCAAGGCGCGTCCCAGTTTGTGCCGGTGACACTATGGATCACCGCCGGCGCTTTCGTACTCGCCACACTCCCCACGTTCCTGTGGCTGCGCGAGCGCGCCGTGCCTGCGCCGCTGCAGGAGGGCATGAGCTATTATTTCCGCGCGGGGCTCGCGCGCGTGCGCCACACGCTCGCGGAGGCGCGCCGCTTCCGTGACCTGTTCCGCTTCCTCATCACGCTCGCCATTTACTATTGCGGCATCAGCACCGTCGTCGTGCTGGCGGCGGTGTACGCGCAACAGGCGATGGGTTTCAGCACCCGGGAAACCGTCGTGCTGATTCTGGTGGTGAACTTCACGGCGGCGGCGGGCGCGTTCCTGTTTGGTCACTTGCAGGATCGCTTCGGCTCGGTGCGCACGCTCGCTGTCACCCTGCTGGTGTGGATCGCGGCGCTTATGCTGGCCTATTTCATCGAGAGCCGCGCGGGCTTCTGGACGGCGGCGAACCTGATCGGCCTGGCGCTGGGCTCCAGCCAGTCCGCAGGCCGCGCCCTGATCGGCCAATTCTCCCCGCCCGAACGCTGCGCCGAATTCTTCGGCCTGTGGGGCCTGGCCGGCAAACTCGCCGCCATCGTCGGCCCGGTAAGCTACGGCCTCATCACCTGGCTCTCCCACGGCAACCACCGCCTGGCATTGCTCGCCACCGCGATATTCTTCATCGCCGGGCTGCTATTGCTCCTCACCGTGAACGAACAACGCGGACGCCGCGCGGCGCTGGCCAGATATTGAGTCAGCGGGCAATGAGCAAGCGTAGGGCGCAATGCCCTTCGGTTATTCCGCCCTACGCTTGCTGGCCTAGATGCGCCGAAAGACGGCGGCTGCCTAGCGGTCGCTTTTTGCAACGCGCATACTACCGCTAGTTCCGCCCCGCCATCACACCGCCGTCCACGTTCCAGATTGCGCCGGTCACCCAGGCTGCCTTATCCGAGAGCAGGAAACAGATCACCTCCGCCACATCCTCCGGTGTGCCGATGCGCCCGATGGGATGGAACTTGTCAAAACTTTTGAGTGTCGCCTTGACCTTGCTCGGTTCGATGAACGCTTCGTAGACCGGCGTCTCGACCACGGCGGGAGCGACGGCATTCACGCGAATCCGGTGCTCGGCCAATTCCATGGCGAGGTGCTGGGTAAGACTGTGCAGTCCGGCCTTGGCCATCGAATAAGCGGATGACGGCGTGGCTAGCACCGCCTGGTGCGCCCACATGGAACCGATATTGACAATGCTGCCGCCCTGCCCGCGCTCAATCATCTTGCGCACCACCGCCTGCGTGATAAAGAAATGGCCCTTGTTGATGGCGAGGTATTTTTCATAATCCGCCGCGCTGTGCTCGACAAACTTCTTCGGCACAAACACTCCCGCGGCGCTCACCAGATAGTCATAGGCCGGCGCCTTGTTAACGGCCTCCAGCACCCGCTGCACGTCGTTCGAGGTAATGTCGGCCTGCAGGGTGGCCGCCGCCCTGAGCAGTTTGTGGGCCGCGCTGAGCTTGTGCGGACTCTTGCCGAGGATAGTCACGGCGACATCCTGTTTCGTAAGAATCTGGGCAACTGCGAGCCCGATGCCGCTGCTGCCGCCGACAATCAATGCTGTTTTCTGTGACATAAGACCTCCTTGGTACTGAGACGAAATGTAGCCTCTGTTACACGATCATGTTTTACGAGAATAGCAGCATCCGCAGGCCGAGGAACGCCAGCAGGATGGCAAAGTATCTTTTCAACTTGTCCGCAGGCAGTGTGTGCGCAAGCTTCGCACCGAGCGGGGCGAAGAACACGCTCGCCAGCGCGATACCGGCAAACGCCGGCCAGTAGATATAACCCGTACTCCAGGCGGGAAGCTGCGGCGCATTCCAGCCGGTGATGATAAAGCCTATGGTACCGGCGATGGCAATCGGCAGTCCGCACGCGGCGGAGGTCGCCACCGCCTGACGTATGCCGGTATTGCACCACACCAGAAACGGCACGGTGAGCGTACCGCCGCCGATGCCGATGATGGCGGAGACCTTGCCGATAATAATGCCTGCGAGGCTCATCCCCGGCCATCCCGGCAACTGTCGATGCGGCGCCGCCTTGATGCCGAAGCCCATCTGCGCGGCGACCAGCAATTCGAACACGCCGAAAATCACACGCAGCGCGGTGCTGGGCAATTGATCCACGATGTAAGCGCCGAGCAAAGTGCCCGCGACAATGCCCGGCGCCAGCCGCCAAAACACCGGCCACAACACCGCACCATGCTGATGATGCGCGCGCACCGAGGACAGCGACGTGACCATGATGGTGGCGAGCGAGGTGCCGATCGCCAGGTGCATGATCACCGCCGCTGAGATGCCGCTGGCATGAAAAATAAAAAGCAGCGCCGGCACGATAATCAAGCCTCCGCCGACACCGAACAGCCCGGCGACGACACCGACGCATGCGCCCAGCAAGAGATACAGTGCCAGGGTTTCCATGGCGGCTAGGGCGCCTCTAAAAATAGTGGATATTGTCTTTAGGCAAGGCGAAAGCCTGCGAGGAAGCGGAGTGTACACGACAGTACATGAGCATTCCGAGCAGGATTTCAACGCCGCATAAAGACAAAAGACGCATTTTTAGAGGTGCCCGCTATTTAATCCACACGGCTTTGATGTTCACAAATTCATGCAAACCGTGGTGTGAAAGCTCGCGCCCGTAGCCGGAATCCTTGATGCCGCCGAAGGGCAGGCGCGGGTCGCTCTTCACGATGCCGTTCACAAATGCCGCGCCGCATTGCAGCGCGCGGGCAATCCGCTCGCCGCGCGCACTGTCTTTTGTCCATACGCTCGCGCCCAGACCGAAGCGTGTGTCGTTGGCGATGCGAACGGCGTCGTGTTCGTCGCGCGCACGGATCACGCAGGCCACCGGCCCGAACAGTTCTTCGTGCCAGGCGCGCATGCCGGGCCCGACCCGGTCGAGCAGCGAGGCGGCATAATAATTTCCGCCACCCTCCAGCGGCACGCAACCCGTGACGGGCTGTGCGCCTTGCGCGATGCTTTCACGCACCTGCGCATGCAGTTCATCGCGCAGATCGGCGCGCGCCAGCGGGGCCAGCGTGGTGGTATCTGCGAGCGGATCGCCGGGCAGCAACCGCTCCAGCGCCGCCTTCAGCCGCTGCACAAATTCGTCGGCGACCTCGTCCAGCACAATGATGCGCTTGGCAGCGATGCAACTCTGCCCGGCATTCAAGAAGCGTGACGTAACGGCGTGCGTCACGGTGGACTCAAGATCGGCATCCTCCAGCACAATAAAGGCGTCCGAGCCGCCGAGCTCCAACACCGTTTTTTTCAAATGCGCGCCTGCGGCGGCGGCCACGGCGCGTCCCGCAGTGACGCTGCCGGTGACACTTACCGCATGCACGCGCGCATCGGCAATCACCCGCTCGACCTGCCGGTTTTCAATCAGCAGCGTGCGGAACACATCCGCCGGAAAGCCGGCATCGTTGAACACATCCTCGATGGCGAGCGCGCACTGCGGCACGTTCGAGGCGTGCTTCAGCACCACGGTGTTGCCTGCCATCAAGGCAGGCACGGCGCAGCGGAACACCTGCCAGAACGGAAAATTCCACGGCATCACGGCGAGCACGGTGCCGAGGGGCTCGTAACACACATAACTCTTTGCCGCCTCGGTGGGGATGATTTCAGCGGCGAGAAATTGCGCACCCTGTTCGGCGTAATACTCGCAACCCCAAGCGCATTTCTCGATTTCCGCGTGCGCCTCCGCGAGCAGCTTGCCCATCTCCTGCGTAATAAGGCGCGCCAGCGTGTTCTTGCGCGCGCGCAGCAGCCCTGCCGTCTGGCGCAACCGTGCCGCGCGCGCGGCCAGCGGTTGCGCCGCCCATGCGGGCGTGACCCGTGCCACACGCTGCAAACACTGCTCCAGCGCACGCTCATCCCACCCCGGCAGTGTTTTGAGCAGCGCGCCGGTAGCGGGATTAATGGAAACAAAATTTGCTGATGGGTTCATTAAGTTTGCCGGCGCTCTCTTACACGTCCCCGCCCCTTGTTTAGGGGGCGGGACAGGGTGGGAGTAAATCATACACGGGTGTTCACTCAGGAGGCACGTCAGTCAGCGTGACCTTTATTTTGTGACTCCTGAGTGCGCCGGGTTCCCCATGACGGTGGTTAGCGCTAGTATAGCGCCATGAGATTTTTCTATCGCGCAGTGCTTGTCGTGTCACTGGTTTTTGTCTCGGCAACAGGGGTGCCGGCCCACGCCGACGGCGTGAATACACCTGAACAGCAGCGCGCTGACTTCCTTGCGGCGCGCAAGGCCTTGGACGCAGGCGACATGAAGACATACCAGCGTCTGTCCGCCCAGTTGCGTGACTATCCCCTGTTTCCCTATTTGCTCTATGACGAACTGCGCGGCCGGGTCGCGGACGCTCCGCAGGGCGAAATCCGCGCCTTTCTCAGCCGCCACAGCGACTCGGTCGTGAGCAGCCGGCTGCGTGTGGCCTGGCTCTATGCCCTGATCAGCGCCAAACAGTGGCGCACCTACCTGCAGGAGTACCGCCCCTATCCGGACGAACAAGGCGTAGCGCTGCACTGTTACGAGATGTTTGCGCGCTATCAGCTTTCCGGGGGGCGGGACATCCCGCAGGAATGGCTCGCCGAGGTGCAGCGGCTGTGGCTTACGGGCAAGCCGCAGCCGGACGAGTGCGAAACCGTGTTCACCCGCTGGCGCGCGGACGGCTACCTGACCAAGGACCTGGTGTGGCAACGCATCCGGCTGGCCATGGACAACCGTCAGACCGAGTTCGCCGACCGGCTTGCCAAGGAACTGGACAGTGACGGGCGCAAGTGGATGCAGCGTTTTCAGCGCATGCACAGCAACCCCGAAGACATGCTGGGACATGCCGACTTCAAGGCCGATCATCCCAAGGCGCGTGACATCCTGCGTCATGGCATCAAGCGACTTGCGCGCAGCGATGCGCTGCTTGCCGCCGAGCGCTGGCAGCAGATCAAGGCCACGCATTCATTCAGCACGGAAGATAGTGCCGTCACTGAACGCGAGATCGCGCTCTCCGCCGCATTGCAGCATCAGCCGCAGGCGCTGGCCTGGCTGGCGGCGGTCAACCCGGCACAGGCCGACGAGCGCGTACGTCAGTGGCGGGTGCGCACCGCGCTCGCCCAACAGGACTGGCCGGCGGTGCTGGCCTGGGTCGACGCCATGCAACCCGTCGAGCGCGAGAGTGAACAGTGGCGTTATTGGCGTGCGCGTGCGCTCGAACAGCTCGGTCCCACGGCCACCGGAGCCGCTCCGCGCTCCAGCCCGGAGCAGATTTTTTCCGAGCTCGCGCAACAGCGCAGCTATTACGGATTTCTGGCCGCCGACCGGATCGCCAAACCTTACGAGATCAAGTCCAAGCCCATCCGTTACACGCCGGACGAACTCGCCACAGTGAGCGCACTGCCCGGCATCGCGCGCTGTTACGAGCTTTACCAGCTCGGCATGATCGGATCGGCGCGGCGCGAGTGGGACTATGTCATCGCCGCGCTGGGCGATCGCGAGCGTCAGCTCGCCGCCGTGCTTGCCACCCGCTGGGGCTGGCATGAGCGCAGTATATTCACGCTGGCAAAGACCCAGCACAACGATGACCTGGAGCTGCGCTTTCCCATAGTGTTTCGCGACCAGGTGCTCGCCGGCGCGGAGCAGCACGACATCGACCCTGCGTGGATATACGGCGTAATCCGCCAAGAAAGCGCCTTCATGCCGGATGCACGCTCCAGCGCAGGCGCGCTCGGCCTCATGCAGCTCATGCCCGCCACCGGCAAGCGCACGGCAAAACTGCTGGACTCGCCCCTTCGCCACGTCAGCGAGCTGCTGGGTGTCGACAAAAACATTCAGGTCGGCAGCGCCTATTTGCGCCATGTGCTGGACAAAAACAATGATCACCAGGCCTTGGCGACGGCATCTTACAATGCCGGCCCGTCGCGCATCAGGCAATGGCTGCCGGATACTACACAAAAGGCCGATATCTGGGTGGAAAATATTCCATTCACGGAAACACGCAATTATGTACAGCAGGTGATGGCCTACAGCGCGATCTTCGGCCAGCGTTTGGGGCGCGCCGTCGTGCCCTTGCGCGAACGCATGCCGGATGTCGCGCCGCCCATCAACAAATAAAACAACGATCAGGAACAAGCGCGTGAAACTGAAAACAATTTGCGTACTGGGCGGCACCGGTTTTGTCGGACATCACCTTACTCATCGTCTGGTCGAACTGGGCTACCGCGTGCGCCTGCTCGTACGCCACCGCGAGCGTCACCGTGACCTTCTCGTGCTGCCCACGCTCGATCTCATCGAGGCCGATGTCCACAACCTGCGCGTGCTCGCCGAACAATTCATAGGTTGCGATGCAATCATTAATCTGGTAGGCATACTCAACGAGAAGGGCCATGACGGCAGCGGCTTTCGCGCCGCGCATGTCGATCTGCCGGGCAAGATCGTTCGCGCCTATCTCGCGTGCGACATCGAGCGCGTGCTGCACATGAGCGCACTCAACGCAAACGCGCGCACCGCGCCCAGCGCCTATCTGCGCACCAAGGGCGCGGGCGAAGACCTGCTGCACGCCGCACCCGATCTGCACGTCACCAGCTTCCGGCCTTCCGTCATCTTCGGTCCGGGCGACCGCTTCATCAACCGTTTCGCCGCCCTGCTGCGGCGCACACCGCTCATCTTCCCGCTGGCCTGCCCCGGTGCGCGCCTTGCGCCTGTCTACGTGGAGGATGTGGTCGAGGCCTTCGTGTGCGCATTGCAGGACTTTCACACCTACGGCCAGCGTTATGACCTGTGCGGCCCGCAGGTGTACACACTGCAACAGTTGGTGGAATACACCGCGCGCGTGCTGGGCGTGAAGCGCCGCGTGCTGGGCCTGAGCGACGGCCTCTCGCGCCTGCAGGCGAACCTGTTCGAATACCTTCCGGGCAAACCTTTTTCGCGCGACAACTATCTGTCGCTGCAGGTGGACAGCGTGTGCCATGAGGGATTTCCCGCCGCGCTTCACATCACGCCGACGGCGCTGGAAGCCGTCGTGCCGGGTTATCTTGCGCACCCCGGCAGCAAGGCACGCTACTTCGCGTACCGCAGTCACGCCAACCGAAGCTGAGCGCCGTGGAGATATACCAGGTGGGCGGCGCGGTGCGCGACAAGCTCATGGGCCTGCCGGTGCAGGACCGAGACTGGGTGGTGGTGGGCGCCACACCAGCCGAGATGGAGGCGCGCGGCTTCAAACTGGTCGGCGCGGACTTCCCGGTGTTTCTGCATCCCGCCACGCACGAGGAATATGCGCTCGCGCGCACCGAACGCAAGACCGCGCCCGGCTACAAGGGCTTTGCCGTCCACGCCGCGCCCGATGTGACGCTGGCAGAAGACCTCCAACGCCGTGACCTCACCATCAACGCCATCGCGATGGATGAGCACGGCGCGCTCACCGACCCCTTCAACGGCGCGCAGGATATTAAAAACAAAATCCTGCGCCACGTCTCGCCTGCTTTTGCCGAAGACCCGGTGCGTATCCTGCGCGTGGCGCGCTTCGCCGCGCGCCTTGCGGACTTTCGCGTGGCGGATGAAACCAATGCATTGATGCAGCGCATGACGGAAAACGGCGAGGTGGACGCGCTCGTGCCCGAACGTGTGTGGGCGGAGCTGGAGCGCGCGCTGGGAGAAAAAACCCCCGTGCGTTTTTTTGCAGTGCTGCGCGCCTGCGGCGCGCTGGAAAAATTATTCCCCGAGATCGAACGCCTCTACGGCGTGCCGCAGCCGGAAAAGCACCACCCGGAAATCGACACCGGCCTGCACACCATGATGGTGCTGGAACAGGCCGCGCGCCTGTCCGCCGATCCCTGCGTGCGCTTCGCCGCGCTGATGCACGACCTGGGCAAAGGCACCACGCCACAGGAGCAGTGGCCGCAGCACATCGGCCACGAGGCGCGCAGCGTGGAGCTGGTCAGAAATATCTGCACGCGCTTTCGCATCCCCAACGATTACCGCGACCTCGCCGTTCTGGCCGCCAGATATCATGGTGATTGTCACCGCGCCGCTGAACTGCGGCCCGACACGTTGCTGGAAAAACTGGAGGGGCTGGACGCCTTCCGCCGTCCGGAGCGTTTCGAGCAGTTTCTGCTCGCCTGCGAGGCCGACTCGCGCGGCCGCACCGGCTACGAGGACCGGCCCTACCCGCAGGCGGATATTTTTCGCAACGCCTTTGCGGCCTGCGCAGTAGTGGACGTGCGGCCGCTACTGGAAAAGGGGTTCAATGGTGAGGCCATCGCGCGCGAGCTGCGCCAATTGCGCATCCAGGCCATACGCCAGGCGTTGGCACCCTCATAACAGCACCGGCTGATCCGGAAGCTCGTTGGCGCCGACGCCCTGCCTGGGATAATGCTCTCGCAGATGCGCGCTGACGGCGCTGATGCCCGTAAGTACGCCCGCTTCAAAACGTCCCGCGCGGAATTCAGCTTCCATGGCGCGGCAGATATGCTCCCAGCCCTCCCGCCCCACGCGCGCATCCACGCCACGGTCAGCGATGATCTCGACATCGTGATCGGCGAGCAGTAAATAAATCAGTACGCCGTTGTTGTGTTCGGTATCCCACACGCGCAGGCGGGAAAATATCTCGATGGCGCGCTCGCGCGCAGTTTTGTTTTCGAACAGCGGGCCGATGTCGAGCCCCGCCTCCACGGCAAAACGGATTTGTCCGTGATGCGCCGCCTCCGCTGCGCGGATCGCGGCCTCGATCGCCTGCAGGGCCGCTACCGGAAAAGAGCGCCGCACCTGCCAGTGGCCGCTGCACAGATGCTTGAGCCAGCGTGAGATCATCATCACCACCTCCCCGACGCGCCACCACCGCCGAAACCGCCCCCGCCTCCGCCGAACCCACCGCCGCTATAACCGCCGCCACCATAACCGGCGGGCCGGTATCCGCCGCGGCCGTGCGGAATAATACCGCTCAACAGCGCCAGCACAAATGCAAAAAATCCCGCAATCAATGCGATCAACAGCGTGCTCAGCAATACCCAGCCCACAACAGCCGCAATCAGCCCTATGGCCAGCGCCGCCGGAAAACGGCCCAGCATGCCGCGCAGCATGGGCGCCACGATGAACACCAGAATCAGCCCCAACATCAGCACGTCGCCGAAGTCACTGCCGTCTGCTCCGGCCTGGGAGACAGGCGCAGGCAGCGGCTCGCCTTCAACCTGTTTTATCATGGACAGCACGCCCGCCCGGATGCCGCCGAAGAAATCGCCGTTCCTGAAATAGGGCGTGATGATGTCGGACACAATGCGCTTGGCAATCGCATCGGGCAGCACGCCCTCCAGTCCGTAGCCGACCTCAATGCGCAACGCGCGGTCGTTTTTGGCTACCAACAGCAGCGCGCCGTCATCAATGCCCTTGCGTCCGAGCTTCCATTTCTCCGCCACGCGAATGGAATATTGCTCTATCGCCTCCAGCTGCGTGGTGGGCACCACGAGTACCGCAATCTGGCTGCCCTTTTTTTCCTCAAAGGCCTGTAGCGTGCGCTCCAGCTCGTCTTTTTGCGCGGCGGAGAGCATTGCGGTCAGATCGGTGACGCGCGCAGCAAGCGGCGGCACGGCGACGTCGGCCTGTGCCAACACCAGCGTCGGCACCGACGCAAGCGCCAGGCACAGCAGCAGGCAGGCGGCCCGGGTTTGTGACATTACGGCTTGGCGGGTGCGGAAAAGTCCACCTTGGGCGGCGTGGCGATGGCCTTTTCATTTTCCACCGTGAAGCTCGGCTTGACCTTGAAGCCGAACATCATCGCGGTGAGGTTGCTGGGGAAGGAGCGCACGGTGACATTGTATTCCTGCACTGCCTGGATATAGCGGTTGCGCGCAACCGTGATGCGGTTTTCCGTGCCTTCCAGTTGCGCCTGCAAATCACGGAACACGGTATCCGATTTCAGTTGCGGATAGTTTTCCACCACCAGCAGCATGCGCGCGAGCGCACTGCTCATCTCGCCCTGCGCGGCGATGAATTTGGCGAAGGCCTGTTCGTCATTGATGAGCTCCGGCATGGCCTGAATGGAACCGACCTTGGCGCGCGCCTGCGTCACGCCGAGCAGCACGTCCTTTTCCTGCGCGGCGAAACCCTTCACCACGTTGACGAGGTTGGGTACGAGATCGGCGCGGCGCTGATACTGGTTCAACACCTCTGCCCAGCCGGCCTTGATCTGCTCATCGGTGCTTTGCAGCGTGTTGTAACCGCAGCCGCCCAGCAATGCGGTCAGAAACAGCAAGCCCACTGCACGCAATCTGTTACGCATGTCATCCTCCAGAGGTATTCTTGTAAAACCTAGAATGAGGGCGATCGGCGCGAAACACAAGGTCGTTACTGTAGAAATCACAGCCTGCCGCGATTATCCCTCAACGCAAAGCCAAGCAGCGCGGCATCGATGCCGCGCGTGAGCGCAATCACCTTGAATACCTCCCCCATTTCATCCGGCTGGGTGAGTTTTTTGACCTGCTGCATCACCGGCAGATACGTGGCCACGTCACTCGCATCGGCATCACCCGCCATCTCCATCAGACCGCACGCGAGCAGAAAGTGCGCCTGCGTGGTGTAACCCGCAACGGCGAGACCGGCGTCGTGCGCGGCCTCGGCCACGGCGGTGAAATCGACCTGTGCGGTAATATCCTGCAAGCCGGCGAGTATCAGCGGGTCGGCATGCGCGCGGTGCCGGTAGTGGCACAGCAGCGTGCCATCTGCGCGCTGCGCATGATACAGCTCGCTGCGTGCATGGCCGTAGTCGATCAACAGAACCAGGCCGCGCCCGATCAAGTCTGCGATGCTGCGTATCCATGCGGACGCAGCAAGACTCACCTCCGACTCAAACACCTGCGGTAAATCTGGCACACGGCTGCGCACGGCATCGATACGCCCGGCCAGCGCGGCATCGCTCACCGGGCCGTGACGCCACACAAAATGCCCGTCCTCATATCCCACGTAACATTCGCAAACGGCATCGCCGTCGATGCGAAAGCGATGCAGCGGCATCGCGTCCAGCACTTCGTTGGCGAGCACCACACCGCGAAAGCCGTGCTGCGGCAGCGTGTCGAGCCAGCGCACGCGCTCAGCGAGATGCGGCACGCGCCGCGTCAGCATATCCCGCTGCCGTGCGCGCAATTCGGCGCTGAGTTCGAGAATACAGTAATGCCGTGGCAGACAGCTGAGACGCTCGCACTCGCTCAGCACATCACACGCCAGCACGCCGGAGCCCGCACCCACCTCCAGAATATCCCCCTGCTCCATCTGTTCCAGCACCTGCCGACACTGGCGCGCGATACAGCGTGCAAACAAGGGGGAGATTTCCGGCGCGGTGACGAAATCCCCGCCCGCGCCGAACTTCTGCAGACCGGCGCTGTAGTAGCCGAGGCCGGGGGCGTAGAGCGCGAGCTCCATATAGCGCGCAAAGGTAATGCGCCCGCCCGCCCGCTCGATCTCGCGGCGGATCACATCCTGCACGCGCACGCTGTGCGCGGCCTCAGCCGGGCCCGGTGCGGGTAACTCCATGCGCGTGATGTTCATACAGCAGTGATTTTATGCGGTGGCATTTTAGGTTACGCTAGCACACAGCTTGCTACACATGGGCTTTATCCCGACCATGCGAAACGATAACACTAGCGGCAGCGCGGCCCAAAATCCCCCGGCCTGCGGCCACCCCCTTTGCAAAGGGGGTCGAGCGTAAGCGAGGGGGGATTTGTTGCAAAGGGGGTCGAGCGTGGCGATGGGAGCTGAGACCGTGATGCAGAACAATACCAACAGCCTGAGCGGAAAAGTGGCGCTCATCACCGGCGCGGCCCAGCGCATAGGCGCGGTGATCGCCGAGGCACTGCATGCCGAAGGCCTGAATCTGGCGCTGCATTACCGCACCTCAAAACAGGCCGCACATGCGTTGCAGGAAAGGCTCAACGCCGCACGCGCCGACTCCGTCGTCCTCATGCAGGCCGATCTTCTGGACAGCGCAAAGGTCACGCACATGGTGCACGATGCGATTGGGGCGTGGGGCAGGCTCGACGTGCTGATCAACAACGCCTCCAGTTTTTACCCGACGCCGGTAGGCTCGGTGAGCGACGCGCAGTGGGATGACATCATGGGCAGCAATCTGCGTGCGCCGTTTTTTGCGGCGCAGGCCGCCGCACGCGCGCTCGCCGAATCGAGCGGCTGCATCGTCAATATCGTCGACATCCACGCCGACCGTCCGCTCAAGACCTACCCCGTCTACAGCATGGCCAAGGCCGGTCTGGTGATGTTGACCAAGGCGCTGGCCTGTGAACTCGCGCCGCAAGTGCGCGTGAACGCGGTCGCACCCGGCGCCATTCTGTGGCCGGAAGCACTGGACCAGGTCACCCAGCAACGCATCATTTCGCGCACGCTACTCAAGCATCAAGGCCAGCCGGGCGACATCGCACGCGCGGTGCTGTTTCTGATCCGTGATGCAGGCTATATCACCGGCCAGGTGATTACCGTGGATGGCGGGCGCTCCATCAACGCCTAGCAGTTTGTTGAAAAACTCTGTTTTCAACAAACTGCGGTGCGGTACATGGATGTACCGCCATTTTTCAAACACCCAAGTGTTTGAAAAATGAAGCAAAGTAAAAATCACATTTTTTGCTTTGCGTGTTGAAAAAGGCCGTGGATGGCCTTTTTCAACAAACTGCTAGTGTAGTGCTTCACTCTGCTTGGAGCTTATCAATCCGGCTCGGCATCGCGGTCTCAAATCCCCCGTCCGTTCGACAAGCTCACGGCCACCCCCTTTGCAAAGGGGGTCGAGCGTAAGCGAGGGGGATTTGATCTCGTGCTTCTCCAACATTAAGGTTCATTGATTACAAAGCAGTACACCGGCAGATTACTAACCGTTTACCGCTGCGTCGAGGTCCATGGGAAAATCCACCCGCGCGAGTTTCTGCTGGTCTTTATCAAAGCGCTGCCACAACTCCTGATACGTCCGGCCATCCTGCGGGTGACGCAACTGGCCGGCAATTTCCGCCAGCGGCCACAACACAAAGGCGTATTTCACAATCTCCGGGCGCGGCAGCTTCAGGCCCGGCTCATGCAGCACTAGGTCGTCGTAAAGCAGGAGATCAAGATCGAGGGTGCGCGAATTAAAACGCGCGGCGCCGCGCGCGCGGCCGTGCTCGTGCTCAATGTGCTCCAGCGTGCGCGCTACCGTGTGCACATCCTCGGAGGTATCAAACCCCACCACCAGATTGTAAAAGTCATCGCCCGCAAAACCCACCGCCTTGCTGTCGTACACGGACGACACGGCGAGCGGGCCGTAGTGTTCCCGCAGCGCAGCGAGCCCAGCGCTGGTATTGCGCTCGCGCTCGATGTTGCTGCCCATGCTGACGTAGACGCGCGTCATGGCCGCTCGCCGCGCTCAATAATCACGCCCACGTCCATCGCCCCGCGCACCGCACCTTTCTTGTTCACACGCACGCGCAACCAGGCGACGTTAAACTCGGCGAGAATAATTTCCGCCACGCGCTCGGCGATCGTCTCCACCAGATGAAACTCGCTGTGACCGACAAAGTCGATCAACCGCTTCGACACCGCCTTGTAATCCAGCGTGTCCGCAATGCTGTCGCTCGCCGCCGCCTTGCGGATATCCGCCGCCATATCGAGATCGAGGGTAATGGTCTGCTTGACGCGCCGCTCCCACTCGAAAATGCCGATGACCGCGTCGATCTTCAGATCATGCAGGTAAATTATGTCCACTGGGCGGGCGGCCTATGCAATGAGAGGTTGGCTATAAAACCCAGGGGAACTTAGAGGTCTTCGGATTTAAGGCCAGTATGCTTGGCGATACGGGCGAGCATCTTCGGGCCGATTTCTTCTTGATCGTGAAAGGCAAACACAGCATCGGGCCAGTTTGGACGTGACAGGATACGGTGTGAGCCGGATTGGCGTTTAATTTCCCAGCCAAGGCGTAACAAAGCGGCGAGTACCCGTTTGGCCTTGCACGAAGGCCACTGCGTCATGCAGCAGCAAAGGAAATATGAATAGGTTCTGGGCGGGCCTCGCCGTGTTCGAGCCGCTCTGCCAAAACCCGCAAGGCAAGGGTCTCCGCCCTGACCATCGCCTCATCGGCTGATACCCCATAAGCGAGCACACCCGGCAACTCGGGAACCTCCGCCAACCAGCGGCCATCTTCCTCTCGCTCATAAATAATATTGAAATTCATGTGGCCCTCACGCTTAAGCCCGTTTGGTTCATTTTACTACCCCAGCCTGAAAATGCCTAACAGCACGTAGCACGTAGGATGGGTGAAACCCATCGCCTCTTCGCCTGCAGACGGCCGGAGAATGATGGGTTTCACCCATCCTACCGCGCTTTCATGACCTTTAATTGTGCTATGCGCTTATCCGCCGCCTCCAGGGAGCTCGTGTAGTTCGAGTTTTTTGCTCTGAGGTTGAATGGAAACCACAATATTCCATCGACTACATCCGCGCCAGAAACGTCTGCCTTGTCTTCATTGACGCCATCTATAATGACCTATGTCTTGATGATTTCAGCATCCATCTGATTACATGTTAGCGACTCATCACCTGCCGAGTGCGCAGTAACCACTTTATGAGCTGCACTGCTTGCACACCCAGAAAGATATATCCCGCATATCGCTAACTCGATGACAAGCGCCACGTTATTTATTCTCAAGCCCCCAATGCTCATAACCCCCTCCGATTTATCCAAGAACAATAGGTAAACGATAGTGTTTTATAGGAACTCACATACCGCACTATACCCGCCCCTGCGCGATCAACAAGAAATTTATGTAATATGTGCCGTATACGCCAGCACCAGAAGACCGTCGCCGGGCTTGACCTTGGGCATGGAACCGGTTCCAATTAACGTATGCCTGCGGACACCGCCTTTATCCTCACCGCCGTTGCCCTGCTAATTGCGGCCTATCTTGCGGGCTCGCTCTCCAGCGCGATTCTTGTGAGCAAGCTTTTTGGCCTGCCCGATCCGCGCTCAAACGGCTCCGGCAATCCGGGTGCGACCAACGTGCTGCGTCTGGGCGGGCGTCAGGCGGCGGCGCTTACCTTGCTGGGCGACATGCTGAAGGGGCTGGCGCCGGTGCTGGTGGCGAAATATCTCGGACTGTCGCCGCCGGTGCTGGCCGGCGTCGCGCTAGCGGCCTTTCTCGGCCATCTGTATCCGGTGTTTTTCGGTTTTCGCGGCGGCAAGGGTGTGGCGACCTTTCTCGGCGTGCTGCTCGGGCTGTCGTGGTGGGTGGGCGGGGGCGTGGTGCTCACCTGGCTCGCGATGGCCGCGATAGCGCGCTTCTCGTCGCTCGCCGCGCTCACCGCCGCGTTCATGGCGCCACTTTACCTGCACTGGGCCGGCGCACCGGTGGAGTTTTTGATCGTCACGGTCATCATGACCACCTTCCTTCTCTGGCGCCATCACGGTAACATCCGCAAATTGATAGACGGTACCGAATCGAGGATCAGCTTCTCATGATAAAAATTGATTTCCTGAAAGCGTTCGACAGGGTCATCGGTACGGTGCTCGGCGTGATGCTGGCGTTCATTACGCTCGGTATCATCATCGGCGTGGGCATGCTGTTTCTCACCATTGGTGATTTGCTCGCCAGCAAGGAGGTGGCACGCGGATATCAGAATATCGTCTCGGAGGTGCTCACGCTGTTTATCCTGATCGAGCTCTCGCGTTCGCTGGCGGATTACTTCACCACGCACCGCCTGCGCATGACGTTCATCGTCGATGCCGGGATCGTGTTTGTGTTGCGTGAAGTCATGATCAAAATCTTTGAGCACAAGATCACGACGGACGAAATCTATGCCCTGAGCGCGCTGCTGTTTGTGCTGGGCGCGTTGCGCATCGGTTCAGTGATGGTGTACCAGAGCGAGAAGAAGCTGATGGAGGCCGTGCCGAAACGCGATATTTGAGCCTTCGCTTTAACTCCTGCCGCGCGGCGCGCAATGGTACATTTCTTGCGCGCCAGGCTGCGATTACTTGCAACCTTCCATCTTGTAGATGAAGTAACCGTCTTTGTTAATGGCCTCGACGACGTTGTCGGGCGCGCCCTGACTGTGACAGAATCTGCATTCTTTGCTCGAGATTACGGCATCGCCTTCACCGATTGAGGTTAGCCATTGTTTGGCGTACTCAACTGCTTTCTGATCGTCCCTCACCTCAGTGAATACGTCAAAGTGCATCGTGTGACCATCTTTGGCTGTGACATACGTATCGTAGACATGAATTTGCATACTCGCTCCTCCGGAAATTTATAACACAGGTGCTTGATCTGTCGCGCGCACCTTGAGTATCACCCCACCCTCCTGCCGCGCAACGGTTTCAAGCACGCCACCCAGCTCGGCGAGATTGCGCGTCAGGTCACGGTCGATGCGGTAGGGATCAAACACGAGATGGGTCACGCCCGGCATCATTTTTAACAGCGCCACGCCGTCCTGCGCGGGCGGCGGCAGGGGCAGCGCGTCGCGCCGGGTCACGATCATGGTGCGCGCCGGCCACTGGCTGGCGGCACGAAACGGCTGCTTGCTGTCGGCGGCCTCCAGCACAAGCGTCTGTAGCAATTGATCCTGCCCCTCCAGCACACCGCTCTTCGCCTGTACGGCATGCTGCCGGTCCAGGCTCATGAACAGCGTAGCGACCACCACCACGAGCACCAGCACGCTGCCACGCTGCCACAGCAGGCCCGCGCCGCCCCATGCCTCGTTGAGCGCAATCAGCCTGGGCACGCCGAGGTAGAGCAATGCCGTAAGCGCAAGCAGCGCCCAAGACGCACCTGCCGCGACAGCGCCTGCCAGCAACCCCGCCACCAGCATGAGGCCGGTGGTGTCCGCCAGCCACTGCCTGCGGCTGGCGATCAGCACCCATAGCGTGAGCACACCTGCGCCGAACCCTAACCACTGTGCCGCATCGCCCCCCAGCGGGTCGTGCCGGCTTACCAGAGCGGCCAGCGCAGGCAACGGATTGCTCCACCACTCAAGCCCCTGCCAGCCACGGCGCATGAGCAATATCAGCACCACCGCGATCGCAAGCCCGATAAATACCTGGCGCTGTTCGCGGCGGCTGGACGGATTTTTATACCAGCGCCAGGCGAGCACCAGCGGAAAGGCGAGCCCTGCCGGGTGCAGGCTCACGCTGATGGCCGCCAGCACCATCTGCGCGAAATATTTGCCGCCCAGCGGGCGCGGCTCGGCGCGGTAGGCGTCGTCCAGCCACGCGCCGAGGGCGAAAATCGCCACCAGGTAGACTCCGGCGCCGAGGCTGTCGGCCATGTGCAGCGTGAGCGGCGCGATCAGCCACAGACCGCTGGCGATCAGCGCCGCCTCCCGGTTTGCCACGCGGCTGGTCCAGCGATACAGCAGCAGCGCCGTGCCGAAGGTGATAAGCAGCGTGAACACCTTGGCCGCGAGCACGCTGCCGGACCAGTAAATGGCCACCGGGATATACAGCACGGCGCGCAGGTCCGGCGCGTCGAAGGTAAACACGGGGCTCGCCACGTTATCGACCAGGGTCCAGTTCAGCAGCAGCGCATGCGCAGCGCCCTCCTCCAGGCCGTAGCCGTCTTGGCGCAGCAGCAGCAGCGCGAGACCGCCCCATACCGCGAGCGTGACCAGCGTCCAGACACGGGTCGGAATGCGAGTAAATAAATCAGCGACTAAGGGGCTCATTGGTAAGGTGACATCTCCGTTACGTCCCCGCCCCCTGTTGAGGGGGCGGGACAGGGTGGGGGTAGAGTAAAGATCGGGATTTTACTCATAAGAGACCCAGTAAGCGATGCCCGCTTACTGGGTCTCTTATGAGGAACATGTTTCCTTCCGGCGGGTTGCGGTAAACTGGGGCAGTATATAGGAGACCCGGCGGCCTCCGCATCTGAACCGATGCGGTGTGTGTGCGGTCTTACCGGCTATGCAGCGTCGCTCACCCACCCAGGACCACCGCTTGAAGCCCTTTTTCCTGTGCAGCCTGATTTTTATCGCCGGTGCATTATTGCAGCCGGCGCAGGCCGCCACGCTCAATCTCGATCTGCCTGATATCGGCGACACGGCGGGCGGCACGATCTCGCCTGCGGAGGAGCGCAAGTACGGTGAGGCGTTCATGCGCGAGATACGCCAGTCGCTCAAGGTGATGGACGATGCGGAGATCAACGAGTACATGCGCTCGCTCGGCTATCAACTGGCGGCGCACAGCGATAATCAGTCGCTCGGTTTCTCCTTCTTCGTGGTCGAAGACCGCAGCATCAACGCCTTTGCCGGGCCCGGCGGGTTTATCGGCGTCAACAGCGGCCTGATACTGGCGACCGAGTCAGAAAGCGAGCTGGCCTCGGTGCTGGCACACGAAATCGGGCACGTGACGCAGCGCCATCTCGCGCGCACGATCGAGAAGGCCGACAAGCTGAATATCCCCGCCACGGCGGCGCTGCTGGCCGCCCTCATCATCGGCACACGCAACAGCGAGCTGGGCCAGGCCGCGCTGGCAACGGCCCAGGCCGGCACCGCGCAGGTGCAGATCAATTTCACCCGCGCCAACGAGGAAGAGGCCGACCGCGTGGGCTTGCAGACGCTGGCGCGCGCCGGCTTCGATCCGCGCAGTATGCCGGTGTTCTTCGAGCGCCTGCAGAAGGCCAGCCGCTACGCGGGCGCGAGTGCGCCGGAGTTTCTGCGCACCCACCCGGTGACCGAGTCACGTATCGCCGACACGCGCAACCGCGCCGAACAATACCCCTATCGCCAGATCAGCGACGACCTGAATTATCACCTGATACGTGCCAAGCTGCGCGTGATGCAAGAGGGCAGCCCGAAGCAGGCCGTAGTGCGTTTCGCCGCGGCGCTGAAGTCCGGCCAGTACCGCAACCAGGCCGCCGAACACTACGGCTACGCGCTCGCCCTGCTCGGTAACGGGGATTACGCCGCAGCGCGCAGCGAGTTACGCGCACTGCAGGCCGCCGACAAGGAGCGCATCGCCTATATCGACGCCCTGGCCCGGGTTGATCTGGCCGACAACCAGGCGACCCGCGCGCTGCGCAGCTATGAGGATGCCCTGAAACTGTTTCCCGGCAACCCGGTGCTCACCCTCGGTTACAGCCGCGCCCTGTTGCAGAGCGGCCAGGCCGACAAGGCGCGGCGCCTGCTGGAGGAATACGTGCGGCGGCAAACGCCGGAGCCGGGGCTGTACAAGCTGCTCGCCGATGCCGAAATCGCGGCGGGCCAGAAGGCGGCGGCGCATCAGGCGCTGGCGGAACACTATTATCTCAATGGCCAGACTGCGGCCGCCATCGAGCAGCTCCAGAGCGGCATCAAGGCCTCCGATGCCGATTTCTACCGTGCCTCGCAAATGGAAGCACGGCTGAAAGAATTGCAGGATCAGGCCGCGCTTGAAGCCAAGCACTGATGACTGCGCAGCGCGGAATCGGCTACAATGGGGCTTCTATTCCGCAGACAGATTGCCCCCTGGATCAGGAACACCCGTGACGAACCCTGCACGCCGAAGCTTTTTAAGAGGCATCCTGGCAGTCTCCGTGTGGGGGCTGCTCATGGCCCTGCCGCGCATGGCGGCTGCGGCCTGGCCTGCGGGCGCGTTCCGCCACAAGACCGTGCCGGGCGCGCTCAAGGAACTGCTGGGCAACGCGAACCTGACAACGGCGCCTGACGAGGTGAAGCTCACCGTGACCGACCTCGCGGAGAACGGCGCCGTGGTGCCGATCACCATCGAAAGCCGCCTCGCCAACGTGGACTCGATCATCATCTTCGTTGACAAGAATCCGAGCGCCCTGGTGGCGCGCTTCAACCTTGCGCCGAACGTCAGGCCGTTCATTAAAACCAATATCAAGATGGCGGAGACCTCCCACGTCATCGCCGTCGCCAAGTCCGGCGACAAGCTCTACAGCACGAAAAAGAAGGTAAAGGTCGTGTTGAACGGCTGCGGCGGCTGAACCAGTTAGATTTCGCTCCGCGCGATGTAAAATCGCGCGGGCGACCAAAGGGGCGAGCTACGCCTCTCCCCTTTGGAAACCCCATTGTGTTGTGCCCGCAGCAAGGCTGCGGGAATAAATTTTAAGGTAACCCTATGGCGGACACCATCAAAATACGCGCGACGCTGGAAGGTGAAATCACCACGGTCAAGGCGCAGATCATCCATGTCATGGAGACCGGTTTGTTCAAGAATAGAACCACCGGCGAACTGATCCCGGCGCACTTTATTCAGGAAGTCACCTGCGCGCATAACGGAAAAGTGCTGCTCTCCGCCGAGTGGGGTATCGCAGTCTCGAAAAATCCGTACATCGCGTTCAGCTTCAGCGGCGGCAAAAAGGGCGACGCCATCAAGCTCACCTGGCTGGATAACCAGGGCGGCACGGATTCAATTGAAACAACTATAGGATAAGGGTCTAGGGGCTAGGGACTGGGGGCTAGGGTGTTTTTTCCCCAGTCCCTAGCCCCTAGATCCTACCCCTGTAGCACTTATGCAGATCGGACCTTACACACTCAACAACAATCTGGTGCTCGCGCCCATGGCCGGCGTCACCGATCGCCCGTTCCGCCAGCTTTGCAAAAATCTGGGCGCAGGCATGGCGGTCTCCGAAATGGTGTCGTCGAACTCGCTGCTGTGGGGCAGCGCAAAGACGCGGCGGCGCGCCAACCACGACGGCGAGACCGAGCCGCGCGCGGTGCAGATCGCGGGCGCCGACCCCAGGCTCATGGCCGAGGCCGCGCAATACAACGCGGACAACGGCGCGCAGATCATCGACATCAACATGGGCTGTCCGGCCAAGAAGGTGTGCAATGTGATGGCGGGCTCCGCCCTGTTGCAGGATGAACCGCTGGTCGCGCGCATCCTTGAGGCCGTGGCGAAGGCGGTAGCGGTGCCGGTCACCCTGAAAATCCGCACCGGCTGGGACAAGGGCCACCGCAACGGCATCGCCGTGGCGCGCATCGCCGAAGCCAGCGGCATACAGTCGCTCGCGGTGCACGGACGCACGCGTGCCTGCGCCTACACCGGCGAGGCCGAATACGACACCATCGCGGCGATCAAGGCGGCGGTGAAAATTCCGGTGCTGGCGAACGGCGACATCCGCACGCCGGAACAGGCGAAGTTCGTACTCGACTACACCGGCGCCGACGGCGTGATGATCGGGCGCGCCGCGCAGGGCCGTCCATGGATATTCCGCAGCATTGCGCATTACCTCGCCACGGGCGAACTGTTGCCGGAGCCCGCCATTACCGAAATCCGCGACATCCTGCTCGATCACATGCGCAATCTATATGCGTTTTACGGCGAACACACCGGCGTGCTCATGGCGCGCAAGCATTTGTCGTGGTACAGCAAGGGCCAGAGCGGCGGCGCACTGTTCCGCCAGACCATCAATATTGCCGCCAGCATCGAACAGCAGACTGCGCTCACACACAAATTTTTCGACCGCCTGGTAGAAGCCTCCACCGGCGCGGCCTGTGCGGAGATGGCGGCATGAGCGCCGCGCCGCACCACGGCAAATCCCCACCGCCGTGTGACGTGCGCGTAAACAAGCCGCTGCGCGACTGCATCCGCGCCGCGCTGGAGACCTACTTCAAGGACCTCGACGGGCACCAGGCAGGCGACCTGTACCAGATGGTGATTTGCGAGGTCGAGCAACCGCTGCTGAAAAGCGTCATGGAACACACGCGCGGCAATCAGAGCAAGGCCGCCGAGATTCTGGGCCTGAACCGCAGCACGCTGCGCAAGAAACTGAACCTGCACGGCCTGGAATAACCCCGTCCGTCTGCGTCCACACTGCATGCCACCGATCAAGCGCGCACTCATCAGCGTCTCCGACAAGACCGGTGTCGTGGACTGCGCGCGGCGCCTGCAGCAGCTCGGCGTTGAAATCCTTTCCACCGGCGGCACCGCAAAGCTGCTGGCCGCCAACGGCATAAACGTCATCGAGGTGTCCGGCCACACCGGTTTCCCCGAGATGATGGACGGCCGCCTCAAAACTCTGCATCCCAAAATCCACGGTGGCCTGCTCGGACGCCGTGGTATCGACGACGCGGTGATGGCGCAAAACGGCATCGTCCCCATCGACCTGCTGATCGTCAACCTCTACCCGTTCGAGAACACCATTGCATCACCGGCGTGCACGTTTGCCGAGGCGATTGAAAACATCGACATCGGCGGCCCGGCCATGCTGCGCGCCGCGGCCAAGAATTTCGCCGCGGTCATGGTGCTGGTGGACCGCGGCGACTACGCCCGCGCAGTGGATGAGATCGCCGCGCACGGCGGCGTGAACGACGACCACCGTTTTTCACTCGCGGTGAAGGCGTTCGAGCACACCGCGCGTTACGACGCCGCCATCGCCAATTACCTCGGCACGCTGAACAGCGCGGGTCAGCGCGAGGCACAGTTTCCGCGCACCTACAGCATGCAGTTCCGCAAGGCGCAGGAACTGCGGTACGGCGAGAACCCGCACCAGCGTGCCGCGTTCTACATCGAACCACATCCCCCCGCGGCCTGCGTCAGCAACGCCAGCCAGTTACAGGGCAAGGAACTTTCGTTCAACAACATCGCCGACGCCGATACCGCGCTCGAGTGTGTGAAATCGTTCACCGAGGCGCCTGCCTGCGTCATCGTGAAACACGCCAACCCGTGCGGCGTGGCGCTCGGCAAGACCCTGCGCGAGGCGTATCTGCGCGCCTACAGCGCAGACCCCACCTCGGCCTTCGGCGGCATCATCGCCTGCAACGAGCCGGTGGATGCTGCGAGCGCGCAGGCCATCATCGAGCGCCAGTTCGTCGAGGTCATCATCGCGCCCGCCTACAGCGAGGAGGCGCTCGCGCTGCTCGGCACCAAACCCAACGTGCGCGTGCTCGCCTGCGACCCGTGGTCCACGGCGCGCGTCGCCAGCCTCGACTACAAGCGCGTCAACGGCGGGCTGCTGGTGCAGGAGCAGGACCTGGGCATTATCCATCCGCAGGATTTCAAGATCGTCACCGAGCGCGCACCGACGCCGACGCAGATGCAGGACCTGTTGTTTGCCTGGAAGGTAGCACGCTTCGTCAAATCCAACGCCATCGTCTATTGCAAGGACGCCATGACCACCGGCATCGGCGCCGGGCAGATGAGCCGCGTCTACAGCGCGCGCATCGCGGCCATCAAGGCCGCCGACGCCGGGCTCACCATCAGCGGTTCGGTGCTGGCGAGCGATGCCTTCTTCCCGTTCCGCGACGGCCTCGACGCTGCGGCGGAGGCCGGCGTGAGCGCGGTGATCCAGCCCGGCGGCTCGGTGCGCGACCCGGAAGTCATCGCCGCCGCCAATGAACACGGCATCGCCATGGTGTTTACCGGCATGCGTCATTTCCGGCACTAAATGTTAACAACCAACGCAAAGACGCCAAGACGCAAAGGTGAAAGAGTTAAAATATTTGGTGTGGACAGACCCTCGGTACATGGCGAGTTAGTTTCATCACGTTGCAATGATGGTTATTTAATATCTCATGCTTAGTCTTTTATCTCGCTTTTGTCCTTCTTTGCGTCTTGGCGTCTTTGCGTTAGATTGTTAGCCGTTTGACTCTTTAGCATGAAAATACTTGTTATCGGTGGCGGCGGGCGCGAGCATGCGCTGGCGTGGAAGATTGCGCAGTCACCCGACGTGAGCAAGATCTTCGTCGCACCCGGCAATGCGGGTACGGCGCGCGAGCCCAAGGTTGAGAATATTCCTGTCGCGGCGGAGGATGTTGCTGCGCTGGTGAACTTCGCGCGCGACCACACCATCGACCTCACTATCATCGGACCGGAGGCGCCGCTCGCGCTCGGCGTGGTGGACGCCTTCACCGCTGCGGGGCTGCGCTGCTTCGGTCCTACGCGCGCAGCGGCGCAACTCGAAAGCTCCAAGGCCTATGCCAAGGATTTTCTTGCACGCCATAAAATTCCCACCGCGGCTTATCGCACCTTCACCGATGCCGCCGCCGCCATCGCTTATGTCCGCGCCGCCGCTACGCCCATCGTCATCAAGGCCGACGGCCTCGCTGCGGGCAAGGGCGTGGTGATCGCGCAGAACGAGGCCGAGGCGATCACCGCGATTACCGACATGTTGAGCGGTAATGGGATGGGTGACGCCGGCAGGCGCGTGGTGATTGAGGAATTTCTGCGCGGCGAAGAGGCGAGCTTTATCGTCATGGTGGACGGCGCGCACAGCCTGCCGCTGGCCACCGCACAGGATCACAAGGCGCGCGACGACGGTGACCGCGGCCCCAACACCGGCGGCATGGGTGCGTACTCACCTGCACCTGTGGTGACGCCGGAAATTCATGCGCGCATCATGCGCGAGGTGATAGCACCCACCGTGCGCGGCATGGCCGCCGAGGGCACACCGTACACCGGCTTTCTCTACGCCGGCCTGATGATTGCGCCCGACGGCAGCCTGCGCGTGCTGGAATTCAACTGCCGCCTGGGCGATCCGGAGACCCAGCCGATCCTGATGCGGCTGCGATCCGATCTGGCAGAGCTGTGCAACGCCGCGCTGGACAAACGACTACAGGAGATGAACGCGGAGTGGGATCCGCGCGCAGCGCTGGGTGTGGTGCTCGCGGCGGGCGGCTATCCCGGCAGCTACCGCAGCGGCGATGTCATCCACGGCCTCGAGCACACGCCGCCTGCCGACAGCAAGGTATTCCATGCCGGCACACGGCTGGGTCATCTCGAAGGCGAGGTGGTCACGGCGGGCGGGCGGGTGTTGTGCGCGTGCGCGCTGGGTGACACGGTGGGCAGCGCGCAACGGCGCGCGTACGAGCTGGTGCAATCAATCCGCTGGCGTGACCTATATTACCGCACCGACATCGGCCACCGCGCCATCGCGCGCGAGACCTCTATCTAGCTTGGCATATCGCCCAACGCAAGCAGCCTTTCTTCCAGCACATCGAGGTCGGGAATGACGGCGGTTTCGCCGCTCACGACCACATGGCAGTGCATGAGCGGATGCAACTCGGTCTCGTGCTCGATCACGGCGAGATTGTCTTCACTCACCTGCAGCAATTGCGGCATCCCTTGCACCACCAATCCGAAGAAATGCAATTGCGCGTGACCACCGAGCGCGTTCAGCACCACAATCTTCGCCTGCCGCGCGTCCACGGGTACACCCTCGTCGCAGGCGCCCTCGAATGAAACCACAACGATGGGGCGGTCGCGCCAGGTAAGGCGGCCCAGCAGCCACGGTGGCGCACCCTCTATCGGCTCCAGTGCGCTATAACGCACGATCTCGGCGATCGCGGTGCTGGGCAGCAGCAACTGCTCGCCCTTGAGCGGCAGCAACTGGCAGCGCAGTGCTTGTGCGGCGCTGCTCATGCCGTAAGCCCCGTTTGCCCCGGTGTGTGCCCCGGTGTGTATAAGCGGCGCGCGGCGGCGGGCTGTGCGGGATGGAGCTGTGACAGCCGCTGCGCAAGGGCCTCCGGCGTACCGCTGAAGCTCACCAGGCCTGTCTGGCGTACCTGATCCGGCATGCTGCTGACCAGACAACTGGCGGCGTCCTGCGCCCACACCTCGGCGCCCTGCGCGGCCATGGCACGCACGCCTTCGGTGCCATCGTTGCCCATGCCGCTGAAAATGATCGCACCGCTGCGCTTGCCGTAGCGGCGCGCGACATTCATCAGCACGGCGTCTATCGAGAGCCGGTAGAGCAGCCACAGCAGCAGCACCGGCAGGAGCACGTGGAACAATAACAGCCCGCGCAGCCACAGCGGCTGCGCGCGGTTGAACATATAGCCGGTCGCGTCTAGACCGAGAAGGAGCACAGGAAGCGAGGGAGCGTAGCGGACGAGTGGTGTGCGACGCCCCCCGCGTAGCCGGAGG
>JAQBXX010000048.1 GCA_027624315.1 Pseudomonadota bacterium | reverse complement strand
TCAATCCCGGTAATCTGCACATGGCGCGGGTAGAGCGGCAGGGAAAGCCCGGTGCCGACGCCCACTTCGGGAATCGAACTTTCTTGCGATCCCTATAGAAGCCATTATTCACGAGGTTTCTACACAATACTATACACCGTATCAATAGAATTTCTCATAAAGTACCTAGAAAGTACCTAGGGCAATTGGGGTTGGGATTACCCCACTATGGGGGGTGGGTAACACCTCAGGCGATGGATGAGAGGGATCTGCCAAGCCACACGAGAGGCTATAGACGACTTGCATGAACAGTACGCTACTCTCTGCGCCCAAGTTTGACTCGACTTGCGCCGGCCAAGTAGCTTGGAACATTCCGAAATAAAAAAACCGTGCTGGGTTAGGGCACGGTTTCTAGGGTAGGACTAGTTTAGTTAGTCCCCTCTACTTACACTGCTTCTCTTTGGCCAAATCCGCAAGAACTCCTAACCGCTCATTTGCCGCTTTCCGCGCGTCGCCTGCGTTCATTTGATTCACAAAAATCCCTGGCCAAAAAAGCAAACCTAGTCCGACATTGCGCCCCGAAAACCCAGTCTTGTCGTCGATGTCGCGTAAAATGCCCTTCACCTCGGCAGTCTGGGCAGCAATCTCTGTACAAGTCAATCTCGAATCCGCCATGTCCTTCGTTTGTACCTGTGTGTGGGTACATCCAGCCAGGTAGGTAATAACAACAAAACCCAAAACTATCTTTTAAACTATCTTTTTAATCATTTGTTCCTCCCATTTCACGCGAGCCGTTCAGCCACGAGGGTCGCTGTCATTTTCAAGTAGTGTCGCTCAATCGTTGTGACGCTATCCCCTACTTGCTTGGCAAGAGTACGAATATCTATACCGCTTTGTCAATAACTCCAGCGTGGCATAGGTGTACCGCAGACAATACAAGCTGCGCCTATGCCTCTAATGGCGCTCCCGAATCAATCTTGGTGATTGGACTGAAGGAGACTCCTAGGGAAGATAAAGGGGACGCTACCCTTTATTTATTTTAGTTCGTCATCATGATAAATTCTGCCCATGCCTCGCCTTGCCCGCACCGTCTGCGCCCAGATCCCCCATCACATCGTGGGCGGCCGAGGAAGGATTCTGATGAATAGATTGAAAAATAAGGGTAGCGTCCCCTATAGGTTTCTATAGGTTTTCATCATCCACCTGGGGAAAGTCTGCGTAAAACTGGCCGACGGCCTGGAAATACTCCGGTGCGTGCAGGCACACCACCTCATCGGCGTACTGCGTTACCTTCTGCAGCGTGTCCGGCGGCGATACCGGCACCGCCGCAATCAGTTTTTTCGGCTGCTTGGCGCGCAGCGCATGCAGCGCTGAAATCATGGTGGCGCCGGTGGCGAGGCCATCGTCCACCACGATGACGATACGGCCTTCTACCTCGCTGGGCGGATGCACCGGCGTGTACTGCGCGCGGCGCCGGCGCATGGTCGCAAGTTGTTCCTGTTTTTCCTGCTCGATATATTCCGGCGTTGCGCCTGCGGCAGCGGCGTGGTCCGCCACGTAGGTCCAGCCGCTCTCGTCCACCGAGCCGACGGCGAATTCCGGATTGCCCGGCGCACGCAACTTCCGCACCAGCACGACGTCCATCTCGCCGTGCAGTGCGGCGGCGATGTCTTTCGCCATCGGCACGGCGCCGCGCGGGATGGCCAGAATCAGCGGATTTTTGTTGCGATACGGTTTGAGTTTTTCGGCCAGAAGCCGTGCGGCTTCCTTGCGGTTTTGAAACAGCATCGGAATTCCTCCACTCCTGGCTTACCTGCCCCACTGACACGAGAGTATACTGAACTCACAATAGCAACAACTCTGTCTGAGGCACTCAAACAGGCAGCTATGCCCATAGCGGCGTTGTGCCACTGACAAGTCTGGAATTGACGATGCTGCTGACGCACATTCTGGAACGAAGCGCGCAGGAATTCCCTGAGCGGACCGCACTGGTCATGCGCATGGGCTACCGTACCGTGACGCTGAATTACCGCGAGGTGCACGAGCTCGCGCGCAAGATCGCCTGCCTGCTGCAACAACGTGGCGTAACACCGGGTGACCGCGTGATCGTGCTGGCCCCCAACTCGCCTTACTGGATTTGCGTGTTCTGGGCCACGCTGCTGTGCGGCGCGGTGGTGGTGCCACTCAATATCCAGAGCACCGCGCAGATGATTGAAGATATCGTCAACCACACCGGCGCGAAGATCATTTTCAAATACCGCTATCTCAAGGAAGCGCTGCCCGTCGGTGTGCCGGTTTACGACATCGAATTCATCAAGGAAGATGTTGTCGGCATTGACGCCGCAGCGTTCGAAAAGGTGCAGGCGGCGGAACGTGATCTGGTCGAAATCATGTACACCTCCGGCACCACGGGCGAGCCGAAGGGGGTGATGCTTTCGCACGCCAATCTCTATTCCAACGTGAGCGCGATTGCCACGAGCATCCCGCTCTCGACACGGGATCGCCTGCTCTCCATTCTGCCCTTGAGCCACATCCTGGAGCAGACGGCCGGTTTTCTGCTGCCGTTCAGCGCCGGCGCGTGCATCGTGTTTGCCCCCACGCCGGCAGCGATTGCCGGCCTGCTCGCACAGCACCGCATCACAAAAATGGTTGCCGTTCCCGAGTTTCTGAAAGTCATGATGAGCAAACTCGAAGAGCGTGCGGCGGCAAGCCATTTCCCGCTCGCGCTCTGGCGGCGCCTGTCGTGGCGCCTCTCCATCAAGCCGCTGCAGCGCCTGCTGTTCTTTCCGGTTCACAGAACGCTCGGCGGCAGGCTGGAGACCATCGCCTGCGGCGGTGCGCCGCTCGACGTGGCGCTGGAGCAAAAGTGGGCAGCGCTGGGCATCAGCCTGTTACAGGGTTACGGCCTCACCGAAACCTCGCCCGTGGTGACCAACAACACCCGAGAACAACATCGCGCTGGATCAGTGGGCCGCACCTTGCCCGGCGTTGCCGTCAAAATCTCCGCTGATGGCGAAATACTGGTCAAGGGGCCGAATGTGTTCCGAGGTTATTTCAACGACGAACAAAAGACACATGCGGTGTTCGATGCTGAAGGGTGGTTTCGTACCGGCGATATAGGCGCGCTGGATCAGGATGGTTTTTTATTCATCAAGGGCAGAAAAAAGTACGTGATCATGGGTCCGGGTGCCCAGAATGTCTACCCCGAGGACATCGAGTGCGAACTCAACAAAATTCCCGGCATCAAGGATAGCTGCGTGGTTGGCCTCGACAGACCGGGCGGCCATGTCGATACCCACGCCGTGCTGTTGTTTGATCCTGCGGTGCCGGATGCGATGCCGGCGGCGGACATCATCGCTGCCGCCAATCAGCGGCTTGCTTCGTATCAGCGCATCACGGGCTGGTCCCTCTGGCCGCACGACGACTTCCCGCGCTCAGCCACACACAAGATAAAACGTGAACCGGTGCTGGCCCATCTTGCCACTCACATGGCAGACGCCGAAAGCGCCGTACCCGGTGGAGAAAAAACCGCACTCATGCGCCTTCTGGCCTCGCTTACAGGCCAGCTGCTTGCGCGTATCAATGACACCACGCAACTGGTGGCGGAACTTAATCTGGACTCGCTGCTGCGCATTGAGCTGGTAACGCGCATCGAGGAAACGCTCAGCGTTGCCGTGGATGAGACAGCGATCACCCATACCACAACGGTTGCGCAACTTGAGGCGATGATTCGCGCGGCAAAAACACTGCGGACAAAACCGCGATTCAAGGGCTGGCTGCTGATGCACTGGGCATCATGGCTGAGAGGGGCCCTGCAATCCCTGCTGGTGTTTCCGTTCGTGCGCACCTTCATGCGGCTCAAAGTCGAGGGGCTCGAGCATCTCGACACGCTTCCATTGCCTGCCGTGTTCATGCCCAATCACGTGAGCTATCTCGACTCGATCGCCGTGCTGATGGCCTTGCCGCGCCGTTTTCGCAGGCGCGCGGCCTTCGCCGCGGCACAGGACGTGCTCTACGGAGAATTCAGGCATGTCGCCTGGCTGGTGGAGTTTGTCTTCAATACCTTCCCCCTCCCGCGCCATGAACATGAGCACATCAAACATGGCCTCGACTATGCAGGCAGACTGCTGGATCTCGGCTGGTGCGTGGTTGTTTACCCGGAGGGCAGGATGAGCGAAACCGGCGCCCTGCTTCCGCTGCAGCGCGGCGCCGGCCTTATCGCAATCGAAGCAGACACCTGCGTCATCCCGCTGAAAATCAGCGGGACAAACACCATCATGCCTCGTAACAAGATCATGCCCCGCAGGCGCGCCACTGTCACGGTACGCTTCGGCGCTCCCGTCAAATTTACCCATCGCGAATCCGTTACTGATGTCACCGATAGACTTCAGGCCTTGATGCAAAGCCTATGACAACCTGATGGCTGTCACCCGCACAGACATCACCCACTTCCATGCGCCCCGTGTTTCATCCCAGGCTGATAAACGAGCCCTTCGGCGATCCCGGGTTGTATATAGTGGACCCATCCGTCAAGACAGAAATCAGTCTAGTTTAAGCTGGTCTGTCCGTCCTTCTCGCAG
>JAQBXX010000047.1 GCA_027624315.1 Pseudomonadota bacterium | reverse complement strand
TTTTCTTTTCTTCATTTTTCAAATACTTACGTATTTGAAAAATGGCGGCACATCCATGTGCCGCAGGAATCTCTGAATAAATCAGAGATTCCTTTGTGACTCCTGACTAAAGCTTCTCGCCCCAGTGCAGTTTGGCGCGCAGCATTTCGTAGTAGTCGTGGTTGGCGGGATGAATCAGGCGCGCGCATTTGTGCTTTTTGTAAATTTTGATCAGATCGCCTTCCAGCACGCCGAGATTGATCTGGCCGTCGCAGGTCAGTTGCGCGGCGGACTGCGCGATGTCGCGCACGGTGATTTCGATCTGGCTGTCGCCGTTCACCACAATCGGGCGGTTGCTCATGGTGTGCGGACAGATCGGCACCAGCACGATGACATCCAGAGTGGGGTAGAGTATGGGGCCATCGCTGGACAGCGCATAGGCGGTGGAGCCGGTGGGCGTTGCCACGATGAGGCCATCGGAGCGGTAGGTGTTCACGAACTGGCCGTTGATGCGCGTGTCAAACTCGATCATGCGTGCCGCGTTCCACTTGTGCAGCACGACATCGTTGAAGGCATCGCTGCCGCTCACCGGCTGCCCGTTACGATAGATCACGGTGTGCAGCAGCAGCCGTTCTTCCTCGGTATACTGGCCGGCGAGGATTTCATCCAGCCGTTCGAGCATATGATCGGGCGAGATGTCGGCGAGAAAGCCGAGTCTGCCCTGGTTGACGCCGAGCAGCGGGACTTCGTAATTCGCCAGCGAGCGCGCCGCGTTGAGCAGGGTGCCGTCGCCGCCGATGACGATGACGAGGTCGCACTGCTTGCCGAGCTCGCTGCGTTCGGCGATGTCCAGCCCGTGGCCGGGCACCAGTTCGGCGGTCGCCTCATCGAGCAGTACCTTGAGGCCGCGTTGGCGGACGTGCGCGCTCAGGGTATGGATGGTGGCCCCGACGTTGGGGTCACCGAATTTGCCGATGAGTCCGATACAACGGAATGCGCGTGCCATAAGTTGTCTTTGTGAATGTATTGTTCTTGGGTAAACTTAGCATATGGACACTTCCTTTAACAGCAGGGCCGGCCAGGCCAGCACCGCGGTGGAGTTGCCCGTCATCAGCGAGCGGGCGCGTTTTCTGCTGAAGACGCTGGTCGGACGCTACATCCTCGATGGCCAGCCGGTGAGCTCGCGCGCCCTGGCGCGCGATGCGGGTCTTGATTTGAGCCCGGCCACCATACGCAACGTGATGGCCGACCTGGAAGAACTCGGCCTGATTACGGCGCCGCACACCTCCGCCGGACGCATCCCGACCGCGCAGGGCTACCGCCTGTTTGTGGACAGCCTGCTCAGCATTCAGCCCATCGGCAGCAGCGAGGTGCTGCGCATCAAGAGCCAGCTCGATCCGGACAAGGGCATGCACGGCCTGCTGGAAACCGCTTCCAGCCTGCTCTCAGAAGTCACGCGCATGGCCAGCGTAGTACTGTTGCCGCGCCGCGAGCACGCCGCCTTGCGCCACGTGGAGTTTCTGTCGCTGTCGGACAACCGCGTGCTGGTGATACTGGTGCTGAACGAGTGCGAGGTGCAAAACCGCATCATCCACACCGAGCGCCAATACTCGCCCTCCGAACTTCAGCAGGCGGCCAATTATCTCAATACCGTGTTCGCAGGGCAGGACCTGCCCGCAGTGCGCGCGCGTTTGTTGCAGGATCTGAACGAAACACGCGAGGGCATGAACAACATGATGCGGCTCGCCGTCGAGGCGGCGGAGCAGGCCTTCGGCGCCGCACCGGGGGCGGGTGACTACCTGCTTACCGGCCAGACCCACCTGCTGCAGCGCACGGACAGCACCGACATCGGCAAGCTGAGACAACTGTTCGATGCCTTCACCCAGAAACGCGATCTGTTGTACCTGCTCGATCAGTGCCTCGGGGCGCGCGGTGTGCAGATATTCATCGGCGCCGAATCGGGCTATAACGTGCTGCAAGATTACAGCCTGGTGACCTCGCCCTATGAGGCGGACGGCGAAGTGATCGGGGTGCTGGGCGTGATCGGTCCGACGCGCATGGGCTATGATCGCGTCATTCCGATGGTGGATATCACTGCGAAATTACTGGGCGCCGCCTTGAATCAGCGCGGTTGACCCGCCACATAGTGGGTATTGGTTACTCCCTCAAAAAATTACTTCTGTAGTATTTCCGGAGACCGCTTCATGAATCACGACGAACCATCCGCCGCGCAAGCAGGGCCTGCCGCAGATAACACGGACACCGCTACGCCGGATGTGCAACAGTTGCTCGAGGAGGCACGCAGCAAGGCTGAGGACAACTGGAACCAGCTCTTGCGGGCCCGCGCCGATCTCGAAAACCTGCGCCGCCGCCACGAGCGCGACCTGGAGGGCGCGCACAAATACGCGCTGGAACGTTTTGCGCTCGAATTGCTGCCGGTGAAAGACAGCCTGGAGCTGGGTCTGGCTTCTGACACGGGCACAGGCAAGGCGCTGCGCGAAGGCATGGAGCTCACCCACAAAATGCTGGCGGCGGCGTTTGCCCGATTCGGCATCACCGAAACCAGTCCCTTGGGCGAAAAATTCAACCCGCAACTGCATCAGGCCATGGCCGCGCAGGAGAGTAGCGAGGAGGAGCCCAACACCGTGCTCACCGTGTGCCAGAAGGGCTATCTGCTGCACGAGCGCCTGATCCGCCCGGCCATGGTGATCATTGCCAAGGCGACTGAAGGGCACCCCTAAAAATGCGTCTTTTGCTTCAATACTGCGTTGCAGCTTGTCTCCGCTGCTCACATACTGGCGTGTATGCTGCGCTGCTCGCCTACGCTGCGCCTTGTCTTGAAGCAAAATCCATCATTTTTAGAGGCACCCTCAAAACAATGCCGGGCAGGCTTGAATAAGGCAGGCCGCACCCCCATATACCCAGCAACTCCCCGCCTCTGGATGCGGGATGTAACTTAAAAGAAACGGAGACTTTTACCATGGGCAAGATTATCGGCATTGACCTCGGCACCACCAATTCCTGCGTCGCGGTGATGGAGGGCGGCAAGCCGCGCGTGATCGAAAACAGCGAAGGCGACCGCACCACGCCGTCCATCGTGGCCTACACCAGCGACGGTGAAGTGCTGGTCGGACAATCCGCGAAGCGCCAGGCGGTCACCAATCCGAAAAACACGCTGTTTGCGATCAAACGTCTGATCGGGCGCCGCTTCACCGATGCGGTGGTGCAGAAGGACGTCAAGCTCGTACCTTATAACATCGCGGCCGCCGACAACGGCGATGCCTGGGTGGAGGTGAACGGCAAAAAGATGGCGCCGCCGGAGATTTCCGCGCGCGTGCTGATGAAAATGAAAAAGACCGCCGAGGACTATCTCGGCGAGCCGGTCACCGAGGCGGTGATCACCGTGCCGGCCTATTTCGACGACTCCCAGCGCCAGGCGACCAAGGCCGCAGGCAAGATCGCGGGCCTTGAGGTCAAGCGCATCATCAATGAGCCGACGGCGGCGGCACTGGCCTACGGCATGGACAAGAAGCCCAGCGACTCCAAGGTCGCGGTGTATGACCTGGGCGGCGGCACGTTCGACATTTCCATCATCGAGATCGCGGAAGTGGAAGGCGAGCACCAGTTTGAAGTGCTGTCCACCAACGGCGATACCTTCCTGGGCGGTGAAGATTTCGACCAGCGCCTGATCGACCACCTGGTGGATGAGTACAAGAAAGACAGCGGCGTGGATCTCAAGAAGGACCCGCTCGCCCTGCAACGCCTGAAGGATGCCGCGGAGAAGGCCAAGATCGAACTCTCCTCGCGCGAACAGACCGACGTGAACCTGCCTTACATCACGGCGGATGCGAGTGGCCCGAAGCATCTTAACGTCAAGGTGACGCGCGCCACGCTGGAGGCGCTGGTGGACGAACTCATCGAGCGCACCATCCAGCCGTGCAAGACTGCGATGAAGGACGCCGGTGTTACGGCGGCCGATATTGACGACATCATCCTGGTCGGCGGCCAGACGCGCATGCCGAAGGTGCAGGAGGCGGTGAAGAAACTGTTCGGCAAGGAGCCGCGCAAGGACGTGAATCCGGATGAGGCGGTGGCAGTGGGTGCCGCGATCCAGGCTGGCGTGCTGGGCGGCGAGGTAAAGGACGTGCTGCTGCTCGATGTCACGCCGCTGTCGCTCGGCATCGAGACGCTGGGCGGCGTGATGACCAAGCTGATCGAGAAAAACACCACCATTCCGACCAAGGCGACGCAGGTGTTTTCCACCGCCGACGACAATCAGACTGCGGTCACGGTGCACGTGATGCAGGGCGAGCGCGAGATGGCCTCGGCCAACAAGTCGCTGGGGCGTTTCGATCTTGCCGACATTCCGCCCGCGCCGCGCGGAATGCCGCAGGTCGAGGTGATGTTCGACATCGACGCGAACGGTATCCTGAACGTGTCGGCCAAGGACAAGGCGACCGGCAAGCAGCAATCCATCGTCATCAAGGCGTCGAGCGGACTGTCGGAGGACGAGATCAAGCGCATGGTGAAGGACGCCGAGGCGCACGCCGAGGACGACCGCAAGTTCCATGCGCTGGTCACGGCGCGTAATCAGGCCGAGGGCTTGATGCATGGCGTTACCAAGTCCATGACCGAGCTGGGCGACAAGCTGGAGTCGGCCGAGAAGACGAGCATCGAAGCCGCGTTGAGCGCATTGAAAGAAGCCCTCAAGGGCGAAGATGTGGCCGCCATCGAGGCGCGCAGCAACACCCTGAGCGAAGCCTCCGGCAAACTTGCCGAGCGCCTCGCGCAGCAACAACAGGCGCAGGGTGCAACAACCGCGGAGACGGCCACCGAGGGTAATGAAAATGTCGTCGATGCGGAGTTCGAGGAAGTCAAGGACAATAAAAAGTAGCTTGTCATTATCTGCTTCGATTGACAACGCACGCGCAGAGCCTATGCTCTGCGTTTGCATTTTTACAGTAACTCATAAGTCTATAAATACGGCTACACTTCCTGCTACGTCCCCGCCCCCTGTGTAGGGGGCGGGAC
>JAQBXX010000019.1 GCA_027624315.1 Pseudomonadota bacterium | reverse complement strand
TACCTATGCGAGGCAGTTGGCAGAAAAATCCGTTACAGTAACCACTGGACTCTAAACGGGTCTGCTACTCAGGATGGGGTGACGTCGGGCAATGTAAACAAGCGTATAGCGTAAGTGTCAGTGACATGGATGGATTGCTGCAAGAATATTGCCTTGACCTGCCGGTGGATGCGGCGGCCACATTACAGGCTTGGAAGAAAAGCTACGCCACTGACGGCCAGTTTACTTTGTATAAAGCGAGCGGGTGCGAGAAGTGCGAAAATACCGGGTATAAGGGGCGATTAGGGTTACATGAACTGCTGATTGGCAGCACCACCGTTAAAAAACTGATTCAGAAACGTGCCACTGTAGAAGAAATACGGGGTGCGGCTTTCATGGAGGGTTTGCGCACCTTAAAGCAAGACGGGATAGATAAAATCCTGCAAGGCCATACGGATATCCAGCAGATTCGCGCTGTGTGCTATTAGGCGGTCAGGATGAACGTATGCGAAATGGTGTTGGTTGAAGGTTGCCAACACCCCAGTCTCCAAACTACAATATGCAGTTGTTACTGATATGTCGATAAGTAAGACTACACTTCACGCTACGTCCCCGCCCCCTGTTTAGGGGGCGGGACAGGGTGGGGGTAGAGTAAACAGGGTGCTTACTCAGGAGTCACACCCTAAGGTAACACGCCTTACCTTTGTGACTCCTGAGTAAACCAGCCTAACTCCTTGCCTCACCGCACCTGCGGGAGGCTACTGAGCCATGAGGAGCATTAATGAGACACTACGAGATCGTGTTTCTGGTCCACCCTGACCAGAGCGAGCAGGTTACCGGCATGATCGAGCGTTATCGCACGCTCATCGCCTCCAAGGACGGCAAGATTCACCGTCTGGAAGACTGGGGCCGGCGTCCGTTGGCCTACCCTATCAACAAGGTGTACAAGGCGCATTACGTGCTGATGAATATCGAGTGCGGCCAAGAGACCCTGGACGAACTTACCAGCGCGTTCCATTTCAATGATGCCGTGATCCGCAATCTGGTGCTTGTGCGTGATGAGGCGATCACCGAGACATCGCTGTTGGCGAAGTCGAAGGAAGAGCGCGATGAAAGTACGCGCCGCAGCGCCGCTGAAGATGCGGCCGGCGAAGTAGAGACCGCAGAAGACGATGAGGCTGTTGAGGCCCCTTCGGACGCCGCTTGAACCCGCGTTGCACTGTTGAGAGGATATAGCCATGTCACGTTTTTTTCGCCGTAGAAAGTTTTGCCGCTTCACCGCGGAAAAGGTCAAGGAAATCGATTACAAGGATATTGCCGTGCTCAAGAATTATCTGAGCGAAAACGGCAAGATCGTGCCCAGCCGCATCACCGGCACCAAGGCGCGTTATCAGCGACAGCTCGGGACCGCCATCGAGCGCGCCCGCTTTCTGGCCTTGATTCCGTATTGCGATTCACACCACCCGTAAGCGGGCCTGAGCGGCTGACGCTGCAGGCGTAACCGGCATGAAGGCGCTGGCCGTATTCATCATGCGTGGGCGCCTGCACGCGGGCGGGGTGGTGGTGGTATGCGCCGCACTTGCCCTTGTGCTGCCACCGCTGGCCTATCTCAGTGCCGCCGGCGTGGGCTTGGTGACGCTGCGCGCCGGTGCCGCGCAGGGGCTGTTGGTTATGGGCGGAGCAGGCGCCGCGCTGGCACTGTTGGGGCTGCTTACCCTCGGTGGCCCGGCACTGGGTATTGCCTACGCTGTGCTGGTCTGGCTGCCGGTGTGGGGGCTTGCAGTCATCTTGAACCGCACAGGGTCGCTCGCGTTCACGATGGGTTGCACCGCCCTCATGGGTGCGTTGCTGGTCAGCGCTGTGCATCTCTGGAGCGCTGATCCGGTGGCCGTCTGGCGCACTGTGCTGGAGAGCGGCCTGAGACCGGCGCTGGAACAGGCCGGTGTGGCGCACGAGCCGGCGCAGATGGACCAATTGCTGAGTGACATGGCCCGTATGATGACCGCGCTGATAGCGGCGACCATGGTGATCTCGTTCTGCGTCAGCCTGTTTCTGGCGCGATGGTGGCAGGCGCTGTTGTATAATGCGGACGGCTTCCAGACCGAGTTTCATGCCTTGCGGTTTGGGCGTGTGTTTGCGCCTCCGGTCGTGGTGCTGGTCATCGCTGGTGTTGTGGCGCAGGGCGTCATGCGCCAGTGGCTGGTGGAACTGATCGCGGTCGTGGTGGCCGTGTATATGTTTCAGGGGCTCGCCTTCGTGCACCGCACCGTGGCGCTGCGTAACGCGCACAGGATGTGGCTGGTGGCGGTATACGGGTTGCTGCTGGTGATGTTGCCGCAGATGAGTGTAGCGCTGGCGATTGCCGGGCTGCTTTACAGTGTCGGATTTACAGGTGCGGTTTCAGGTGACCGTCCTGGCAATAGCTAATCATTTGAATTCTTAGAGGTGAACCATGGATGTGATTTTGCTTGAGAAGATACAGAATCTGGGTGCTCTCGGTGACCGCGTGCGCGTGAAGGCGGGCTACGGCAGGAACTACCTGATCCCGCGCGGCAAGGCAGCGCCCGCGACTGCGTCCAACATCACAAAATTCGAAGCGCGCCGCGCCGAGCTGGAAGCTGCGGCAGCAGAGGGCCTGACGCAGGCGCATGCACGTGCCGCGGCATTGGCCGCTTTGGGCGCCGTCAGCCTCGCGCGCAAAGGCGGTGAAGAAGGCAAGCTCTACGGCTCGGTGGGTACGGCGGACATCGCCGAGGCTTTGACCGAGGCCGGAGTGGCGGTGGCGAAGCACGAGGTGCGCCTGCCGCTGGGGGCATTGCGTGTGGCCGGTGAGCACGAGGTGCAGGTGCACCTGCACCCGGATGTGAATACGCCGGTGAAGGTCGTTATCATCGCGGAGGCTTAAGTCTGTTCAGGAGTCATAAAGTAAGGCCACCATGGCCTATGGCGTGACTCCTGAATAAACACACTGTTTTAATCTACCCCCACCCTGCCCCGCCCCCTAAACAGTGGGCGGAGAAGTAGCGGAAAGTGTGGCCTTAATTTACTGGCTTACTTATAAGTAAGCCGCAGGGACGTTGCGGCAAGGATGCCGCATGTTACAGTTAGCATGTCCTCACGCTTTAATGGTGTAACCGCATGCAAGAGCTAGCGTACCCGTTCGGGATAGGAGACGCTCCGGACGCGGAGACCTCTGCCCTCAAAATACCGCCTCACTCCACCGAGGCCGAGCAGGCCGTGCTGGGCGGGCTGATGCTCGACAACAACGCCTGGGACCTCATCGTCGACCGCATCGCGGAAGAGGACTTCTACCGCGCTGCGCATCGCCTGATCTTTCGCACCCTGCACGGGCTCGCGGCGCGCGACCAGCCGTTCGATGTCGTTACCCTGTCGGAATGGCTGGGAAGCGTTGGCGAGCTCGATAATGTGGGCGGGCTGGCCTACCTTGCCCAGCTTGCGAAAAATACCCCCAGCGCCACCAATATCCGCGCCTATGCCGAGATCGTGCGCGAGCGCTCGGTGCAGCGCCAGCTCATCCGGGTCGCGAACGAGATCGGCAGCAGTGCCTTCAGCCCCGACGGGCGCAGTGTCGCGGAGCTGCTCGATGCAGCTGAGCAGCGCGTGTTCCAGATTGCGGAGCAGAGTTCGCGCGGCCGGCGCAGCTTCACCCCCATCCGGGAATTGCTTGAGCGTGTCGTCGACCGCATCGACACGTTGTCGCAGATGGATAATCCGCTCATCGGCGTGGCGAGCGGTTTCAATGACCTCGATCAGATGACGTCGGGTCTGCAACCGTCCGACCTGATCATCGTGGCGGGTCGCCCGTCCATGGGCAAGACCAGCTTTGCCATGAATATCGCCGAACATGTGGCGATCAAGCACGCCGTACCGGCGGTGATCTTCAGCATGGAAATGTCCGCCGAGCAGCTTGCGCTGCGCATGCTGTCGTCGTTGAGCCGCCTCGACCACAACAAGGTGCGTACCGGCAAGCTCGACGATGACGACTGGCCGCGGCTCAGTTCCACCGTCGGCATCCTGAGCGAGGCGCCGCTGTTCATCGACGATACCCCTTCGCTCACCCCCATGGAGCTGCGCGCGCGTGCACGGCGTCTCAAGCGCGAGCACGGCCTGGGGCTCATCGTGGTGGATTATCTGCAACTCATGCAGGTGAACGGCACGAAGGAAACGCGCACTAATGAAATATCAGAAATATCAAGGTCACTCAAGGCGTTAGCGAAGGAACTTAATGTGCCTGTGATCGCGCTGTCACAGCTCAACCGCAACCTGGAAAGCCGCCCCGACAAGCGCCCGGTGATGTCCGATCTGCGCGAGTCCGGCGGTATCGAACAAGACGCCGACATCATCATGATGATCTACCGTGACGAGGTGTATAACGAGGCGAGTCCGGATAAGGGTTTCGCCGAGATCAACATCGTCAAACAGCGTAACGGCCCCATCGGCGGTCTGCGCCTGACCTTCCTCGGCCAGTACACGCGCTTTGAAAACTTCATGCCCAGCGTGTATTCCAGTGAAGGCTATGCATGACGCGCCCCGCGCAGGCGCTGATCGATCTTTCCGCCCTGCAGCATAACCTCACGCGGGTAAGAGCAGCCGCGCCCGGGTGCCGGATGATGGCGATCATCAAGGCCGACGCCTACGGCCACGGCATCGTGCGTGCGGCGCGCGCCTTGGCTGAAGCCGATAGCTTCGGCGTGGCGAGCATCGACGAGGCCATCGTGCTGCGCGAGGCCGGTGTCACACATCCGATCACCCTGCTGGAAGGCTTCTTCGAGGCCTCCGAGCTGGAGCTGATCAGCCGCCATGCGTTGAGTGTGGTGGTGCATCACGCTACCCAGCTCGACATTCTCGATCGCGCGGTACAGAAATCCCCCATTACTGTCTGGCTCAAAATCGACAGCGGCATGCACCGCCTCGGCTTTGCGCCATTAGAAGTAAAGCCCGTATGGCAACGCCTGACGGCGTGCGCTGCGGTCGCAAAACCCATCGGACTGATGACGCATCTCGCCTGCGCCGATGACATCTCCAGCCCCGCCACGTTGCATCAACTGGAGTGCCTTGATCAAGCCACTGCGGGCTTGCCGGGCGAGCGCTCCATCGCGAACTCCGCAGCGATTCTCGGCTGGCCGCAAACCCACGCCGACTGTGTGCGTCCGGGCATCATGCTCTACGGCGTGTCGCCCTTTAGCGGCGGGCGCGCAGCAGAGCAGGGTCTCAAGCCGGTGATGACGCTGTGCTCCGCACTGATTGCGGTGAAACATTTCAAGCGTGGTGATGCCATTGGTTACGGCGCAAGCTATGTGTGTCCACACGATATGCCGGTGGGCGTGGTGGCCATTGGTTACGGCGACGGTTATCCGCGTCACGCGCAGATGGGCACGCCGGTGCTGGTGAACGGCAAGCGCGTGGCGCTGATCGGGCGTGTTTCGATGGACATGATCTGCGTGGATTTAAGCACCGAGCACGGCGCGCGTGTGGGTGATCCGGTGGTGCTGTGGGGTGCGGGCCTGGCGGTGGAAGAGGTGGCCGAAAACGCCGCCACTATTGCGTATGAACTGTTGTGTGGTGTGGCGCGGCGCGTGCGCTGTGTGGAAGTCCATGGCCAAGGATAAATTGCTGTATACCTGCAACCAGTGCGGCGCGCAGGCGCCCAAGTGGGCGGGACAGTGCGCCGACTGCGGCGCATGGAACAGTATGGAGGAGACACTGGTCAGCGGCGCGTCGCCACGCACTGCGCGCTTTGCCGATTATGCGCCGGCCACCGTGCAGAGCATGCAGGATGTCGCGGCCGGCGCCGAAGTGCGCCAGTCGAGCGGGCTCGCCGAACTCGACCGCGTGCTGGGCGGCGGCGTGGTCGAGGGCTCGGTGATTCTGATCGGCGGTGATCCGGGCATCGGCAAGTCCACCCTGTTGTTGCAGTGCATGGCAAGCTTAAGCGCGCGCCAGCCGGTGCTGTATGTCACGGGCGAGGAGTCGGTGCAACAGGTGAGCATGCGCGCGCAGCGCCTGGGCCTGTCCGTCGCGGCGCTGCGTTTGCTCACCGAGACCCAGGTGGAGCGCATCATTGCCTGTGCGGAGCGCGAACGGCCGCGCGTGCTGGTGATCGACTCGATTCAAACAGTGTATACCGAGGCGCTGCAATCCGCGCCCGGCGGAGTGGCGCAGGTGCGTGAGAGCGCGGCGCAACTGGTGCGTTACGCCAAGCACACCGGCACCGCGCTGTTTCTGGTCGGACACGTCACCAAGGAAGGCACGCTCGCCGGGCCGCGCGTGCTGGAGCACATGGTGGACACCGTACTCTATTTTGAAGGCGACGGCGCGAGCAGCTACCGTGTCATCCGCGCGGTAAAAAACCGCTTCGGCGCGGTGAACGAGATCGGCATGTTTGCCATGACCGAGAAGGGCCTGCGCGAGGTGAGCAATCCGTCCGCGATTTTTCTCTCGCGCCACGCGGAGCCGGTACCCGGCAGCGTGATTATGGTGACGCGCGAAGGCAGCCGTCCGCTGCTGGTGGAGGTGCAGGCGCTGGTGGATGAGAGCCATGCCTCCAACCCGCGCCGCGTGACGCTGGGGCTCGATCAGAATCGCCTCGCCATGCTGCTCGCGGTGCTGCACCGTCACGGCGGGGTGGCGATGTACGATCAAGACGTGTTTGTGAATGTGGTGGGCGGCGTGCGCGTGACCGAAACCGGCGCTGATCTTGCCGTGGTGCTGGCGGCATTGTCCAGCCTGCGCAGCCGTCCGTTACCGCGCGACCTGGTGGTGTTCGGCGAGCTTGGTCTTGCGGGCGAGGTGCGTCCGGTACAGAGCGGCGAGGCGCGGCTGCGCGAGGCAGTGAAGCACGGTTTCAAGCAGGCCATCATCCCCACCGCCAACGCGCCAAAAGGCGGCATCAAGGGCATGGAAATACATGCGGTGCAGCGGCTGTCAGAAGCGCTGGATGTGCTGCGCACATAGCGCCCTAAATCTACTGCGCGTCTTTGATGCGGGTGCGTGCGGTGCTCGGAATCCTCATGTACTACTTGTACACTCCGGTTCCTGCGCTCCACCGCCCCCGCCTGAAAGCCGCTCGCTACGATTTATGGTGCTATGTGTAGTTCAAAATGCTAACCGAGTGAGGAGAGTTCGCGGTTGAGCTGTTCTTCGTCGGCGAGATTCAGTTCCACCAAGCGCTTCAGGTGTGCGATGCTGTCGAGGTCGATGTGATCGTAGCGCAGCCCGATGTGCCTGTCCTCAACGTGCGCCACGGTGCCCTGCATGCGGATGACGACGTCGTTATCGAGTACCAGTTCGGCGAGAAGTGAGTCGCCGGACTTTCCGGGCCAGTCTGGCGGCTGGCTGAACAAGGCGCCCTTGAGCGAAATGTCGATCAAGGTGCTGCTCCAGTGCGCTGTGCCGTGTGACAGCCGCACCTGGGCGTCGAACTGTATCCGGGTGTAATGCCGGTGATCCGGATGCGCGCTCTGTGTCATGGACTGTACCCCGGGCGTTGGTTGGTGTTATTAGGGATCCGCGGCTATGCTATCAAAGCCGTATCTCCACACCCCAAATTTTAGTGCCCGGCCATGACGCCCTTTCCGCAACCCCAATGCGCTTATGACAATACATGAATACGGCGCGGCGCTGGCCACAGCGCTCGTCGGTCTCTGGTGGCTGGGGCGCCGTCTGTGCGCGGCGTGTGAGGCGGCCAACGCTACAGACTGGGGCCATGTCTGGCTGAACCGTCTCGACGGGCTGAACCGCCTGTTCTGCCGTCATTATCACCGGCTGAACCACGACCCCATCACACTGCCGCAGCGCGGCGGTGCCCTGCTGGTCTCCAATCATGTCTCCGGTCTCGATCCTCTGCTCATGATCGCTGCGGCGCAGCGCCCACTGCGCTTTATCATCGCGCAGGAAGAGTACGAGCGCTTCGGGCTTAACTGGCTGTTTCGCGCCCTCGGTTGCATACCCGTGGCGCGCGAGCAGCGCGCGGAGCTCGCGCTGCGCGCCGCGTTGCGCGCACTGGAGGCGGGCGAGGTGGTGGCGCTGTTTCCGCACGGGCGCATTCATCTGGATGGCGATCCGCCGCGCGCACTCAAGGGCGGGGTGGCGAGACTCGCGGCACTGAGCGGTTGTCCGATCTATCCGGTGCGCATCACGGGCATCAGCGGTGTGGGGCGGGTGCTCGGCGCGGTGGTGAGGCGCAGCCGTGCGCGGCTGATCGGCTTTTCCGCGCTGACCTGTACCGGGCATACTGCGGAGGGTTGTCTGGAGGAGCTGGCGCAAGTGCTCAATGGGCCGACGCACGACATGTCAACCGATCCTTGAACACTGCGTTGATAACTGAGGTTCCCTCTTTTTTCGTCTTCCAACGGGTGATGCTCATGCTACCTGTTTTTTCTCATGCTGACCGCTTAAATCTAGGCTAGATAAGCAGCACCTGCTATGTTTATAGACCTCGTGTGCCAAGCGCGAGCGGTGAAGAAGGCCGAGGGAAGAGAATGATGGGTTTGCGAACGGTGCGGGCTTGGGATGTCAAATGTAAGGCCTGACCCCAGCGTTCCCGACCCCAGCGTTCCCAGCGTTCCTTGCCAAAGCCCTATTTTTTCTTTGATGTTGGCGTTGAACATATTTTATATCTCTAACGTCTGAATTCACCGGCCTGCGCGGCTTTTCGCGCAGGTCCGGTGGAATGATGGGTTATGCCTCATTTCTTCTTATCCAGGACGCGACTGATAATACGCTCGGTGCATTCCGCGAAACCTTTTGCTGCCTCTGGCGACCTCGTACGAATCAAAGAAACACTGGGGTCAGGCCTTACATTTGACATCCCAAGCCCGCACCGTTCGTAAACCCATCATTCTCTTCCCTCCGCCTTCTTCACCGCTCGGCTCACTGTTGCGTAGCTTACCCAAAAAAGACGAAGAGGGGCAAGCTGCGGTAGCATAGTGGCCTTCTCCCACCGACCAAAGCAAGAGGTTCCTTAACCGATCACCTCTCCAGCACCTCCTGGTTCCTTACCTCATGGAGTTCCACGCACGCAGTGAATAACAGCGCGGGGCGTATCTTTTTATTAGGCCAGAGACGCTCCGCGCCGCGCGCGTAAAGACGCATTTGTTCGCGATAAGGTTCCGCGAGTTGCGCGAGCTTGTCGGCGTGCGCCGCCGGATGAGTTTTGTAGTCGATCACCCACACCGTATCCGGCGTGATGACGAGCCGGTCGATGATTCCATGTACGCTGCGATCCTCATCCTCATAAAGCAGCGACATCTCGTTGTGCGCCGCCGCAAAGGCGGCGGGGTCGAACAGGAAGCGGAGCGAGGGATGCTGCACCACACGCACGGCCTCGTCCCACCAGGTTTTTAACGCAGCGTCGGCGGTATCCAGCAGCAGTTCATTGGCCAGCTGTTGCAGTGCGTCATTGCGCGACGGCGCGGGTGCCCGCGTGAGCTGATCGAGCAGGCGGTGGATGGCGTTGCCACGGGTGCGGGCAGCGTCCTCATGCTCGGTGTCAGCGACGTCGCGGCCCGCGCGGCTGGGTGCAAGCGCGCTGCTGTTGCTTGTGGCAATGGGCTGGGCGAGACGTGTATCGAATGCCGGCGGATTATACGCTGGCGTTAGAGGCGGCACTGTCAATGGAGCAGGCAAAGTGTCTGTCTCCTGTAGCCATGACGCGTGCAGCGGATCGGCCTCCGGCGCAACGCGTTCGGCGATCATGCCGTACCAGCCCAGGTTATTTCCTTTCTTCGGTGCACAGCCGGAGATATACAAAAACTGCTGCGCGCGCGTGAGCGCGACGTACAGCAAATTCATCTCCTCGCGCTGATCAAACTCATCCTGAGTTGTTTGCAGTTCGCGGCTCAGGCTGTCTTGCGCGGCATTGCTTGTATACAACAGAAAATGGCTGGGGCGTGCCTCCTGCGCGGGCCAGTGTATGAGCGCGCGTGCGCGCCGTGTGGATTGCACCACGGTAGCGTCGGCCACAAACACCACCGGCGACTCCAGCCCCTTGGCGGCGTGCACGGTGAGGATGCGCACGCGCGGTTCGGTGGCGGGTGCCGGGGCTTCATCCGGCGCCTCCTGCGCCGCCTCGCGCAGATCGCGCAGCCGCGCGCGGAACGCGGTGGGGCTGGGATAGCGTCCGCTGTCGACTTCCAGCGCCAGTTCGATAAAGCGCGTGAGATTGGCGCGCACACGCGCCCTGAGCGGCGCGGGGTACGCGGCTTCGTAACGCGCGAGCACATTGCCCTCGGCATAAACGCGATCAAGCAGATCATGCGTCGGGATGTGGCCGGCGCGTTCACGCCACGCGGCCAGCCAGTGCTGCGCACGGCGTAGCGGGGCATCCACTGCGAACGCAGGGGCGAGCACGGCGAGACGGTCTATCCAGTACGTCTCGCCGCTCCCGGAGGCAAGCTGCATCAGATTGGCGTCGCTGCATGCGAACAGCGGTGATCGTAACACCTGCGCAAGCGCGAGATTGTCGTACGGTGTAATCAGCACATCGAGCAGAGCGATCATGTCCTGCACTTCTAATGTATCAAGCAGTGTGCCGCGGTCGGCGCCAATGAAAGGAATGCCGGCATCGCGCAGTGCGCTTTCATAGGCGTGCACATGGGTGCGGTTGCGCAGCAGAATCAGGATGTCGTTGTAATCAACCACACGCGCCATCGCGCCGTCCTCTATCGTCGTGCGCGCATCCATGAGGGCGCGTATGCGCTGCGCGATCAGAGTGCCTTCCAGGGTATGCCGGCGGTCGGTGTCAGTGCTGCGGGGTTGTTGCAGTGGATTACGCAGTGCGCCGTACGATGCGGGCTTCGTTTTCTCGCCATTATCGTGATGGATAAGCGGCAGCAGTTCGACACGCCCCCACAGCGCCGTTCGGTAGGTGCTGTGACGCTGGAAAGACGGCAGACGCTCGTAAAACACCGCGTTGAGAAATTCGCAGATGACGGGCGCAAAACGCCACGAGGTGTCGAGCGCGTAGCGGGTGGCATTGAGATGTTGTTCCAGCCAGTTGCGTGCGGCGCTGAACAGCTCCGGGTTGGCGCGTCTGAAACTGTAGATCGATTGCTTGAGATCGCCCACCAGAAATACGCTGCGGCTGCGCTCCATTGGCCCCGCCGCCAGTTCCTGCAGCAGCGGCAGCAGCAGGTGCCACTGGGTTGGATTGGTATCCTGGAATTCGTCAACAAGAAGGTGATCGATGCGCTGATCGAGTTTGTATTGCACCCACTGTGCGTTGTCCGAGTGATTCAGCAGTTGATAGGCCTTCCATTCCAGATCGCTGAAGTCGAGCAGGCGCTGTTCATTCTTGATGCGCTGGTAGTGTGCAATCAGACGCGCACCGGCGGCAACCCAGGCCGTGGAGAGCGCCGCTGTCGTGCGTCGTGCCTCACGTTCACGTGCCTGCATGACCTGTTCGCAAAGTTGTTCATGCAGTGTGACGAAGCGTGCCGCACCTTTATCACCCATTGCTTTGGAGAGCGTCGCCGTGATCGAGCGTGAGCGCGGGGCGCCGTCGGCCTTTAGAAAAACGAGTGCGATTTGATGAAAGTGGGTTTTATTTTTCTCGTGGACGGAGAGCGCTGCATGAATCAGCTCGGCATCCCGGCTGTTGGTTGCGATGGGATGCTTCAGCAGCAGGACGGCGAACTCGGCGAGCAGGGCGTGGGTCGCGGGTGTGAAGAAATCACTACAGACGTCGCCGTCCTCATCCAGATCCAGCTGTAACTGCCGCGCCAGCGTGGCGGACGCATACTGCACCGGGTCACTTTGATTTTCGGTGTAGGCCCACCAGTCGCTGCGGTGTTGCAGAAATTCGTTCAGCGCGGTGCGCGTGCCCGCGAGACCGCCGGCGTGATCGAACAGCACCTCAAGCGCGTGCGCGAGATCGCTCGCGGGCGCGGTGGTCGCCTCGCCGAACAGCGCCTCCATGGCGCTGCGCTCCAGCACACCGCCTTGCTCGATCAGCTCGAATCCTGGAGGTACTGCGGCCTCCAGCGGAAAGCGGCATAGCAGCTCCTGGCAGAAGGCATGAAAGGTCGTGATCTTGAGGCTGTGCTCGCTTTTCAACAGCGTCTCATACACGCCCTGCGCGCGAGCGAGCAGCGCCTCGTCCGGCGCAAGACCCATCGCCACCAGTTCGGCATGCAGCGCGGCTTCGTCGCAGCGCGCGAGATCGAACAGGCGTGCGCTCAGGCGCGCCTGCATCTCGACCGCGCCTTTGCGCGTGAAGGTGATGGCGAGTATGGCGTCGGGCCGCGCGCCGTCGAGCAGCAGGCGGATGATGCGGGTGACCAGCAGCCAGGTCTTGCCGGTGCCGGCAGAGGCCAGCACCACCACGTTGTGTTCCGGTGCGCTGGCGTTGTTAAGGTGCGTCATGACGGTTCGTTGACCCACATCTGTTTGCGGCATAATCCTGACATCGCGCACCAGGCGCAGGTTTTTTCGTCGCCCCACGCCGGCATGGGGGCGCCGCTGCGCAACTCTTGTATCAGTGCGATGAGGCGTTGTTCGGTGGCGTGCGCAAGCTTGCTCAGCGCCTCGCCTTCGAGACACGCGGCGGCGGATATTTTGTCGGCTTTAATGGCCACATATTCCACCCGCGTCACGGGCTGGGCGGAGGCCTGCGCGAGCAGCGCATAAAACGGGAGCTGTACCGCTTCGCCTGCTTCGACATCGTCTTGCGTGGGCAGGGCGGCACCGGTTTTGTAGTCGATGATGGCGCTGCCATGAGCGTCGTGGTCGATGCGGTCCAGCCGGCCTTTGAGTTCGATGTCCGGGTACGCACGCTGCATCTCCACCTCGCAGCCTGCGACCTGCCAGTGCTGTGCGCGCTCGATCTGCCAGTCGAGGTAGTGCGGCAGCACGGCGAGCCAGCGCTTGAGCCAGCCGCGGTGCTCGAAATTGTCCTCGAGATCCTGCGCAAATACGGCGTGGCTGATCTGTCTGAGACAGTGTTCGGCGTCGGCGCGGTTTTCCTGCATCAGCACAGGCGTGAACGGGCCCGGCAGCCCGGCCTGTCCGCGATGAAATGCGCTCAGAATACGGTGTACGCGTTCGCCGTAATCCGATTTTTGCAGCCGCTCGCGCAGGGCCTCCACCGGCTCCAGGCGCAAACAGCGCGCGGCAAAAAACTGATACGGGCAGTCGATCATCTGCTGGTGCGCGCTGGCCGAGAGAGTGCCGGGCACCAATGCCGCGGCCACGGACGGGCGCGGGTAGGTCATAGTCTGCGGCACGACAGTGGTATCGGAGCGGAATACCTGCGTGCGCGTATCCTGCAGCAGGCGCGCGAGTGTTTCGTCTTCGAGATTATGTTGATAGGCGAGCTGGTGGAATGATTGCAGCATTTCCAGCCACGGGCTGGCACGCACGGGCTGGCCTTGCTGTTCGCGGCACACGGTGATGAGTACCTGCGGCGCGCTTTGCAGCAAACGGCGGAAGTCGTGATAACGCCGCGTGAGGGTGTCGTGCGGCGTCGGCAGGCCGAGCTCGCGGCGCACCGTGCTATTGAAGTAAGGCGAGGCATCGGCGCTGCCCGGCCAGTGCGCGGCGTCCGCGCCAGCGATCACGATGGCGTCGAAGCGCACGAGCGCCGTCTGCCGCAACGCCAGCACGTGCACGCTGGCGTCAATCGCGGCGGGGAAGAAGTTGGCGCGCTCCAGCGTGCGCGCCAGCCAGACGCGGAAGTCCGTCCAGTCCATGCGCAGCGTGCGTCCGGTGAGGGCGTGCCGCATCGCCTGCAGTTCGCGCAGCACGGATTGCCCCGCCGCATCCGTCGCCCAAGCCTCTGTTACGCCGAGCCGGTGCAGGCTTTCCTGCAAGGCGTTGAGCAACGCCTCCGGTCTATGGCGCTTGCCCGCCATGAACAATTGCAGTGGCGCGGCCGCGTGCTCCAGTTTATCCAGCAGTTGCGCCACCGCCTGTGCCGAGGCGGCGAAGCTTGCCGGCAGGCGCGCCTGACGGTAGGCGAGATGCTTGCGATAGCGCGCCAGGCCGCGCATGACATTTTCATGCAGGATGATGTCTTGCTCGAAGCGATAGACCGTGGCAAGCAGCCCCGTGCGCTCCTGATCGGCGAACACGAACGGGGACTTCAGTACATCCAGCAGCGGCAGGCAGGCGAAGTCTTCTTCCAGCGTCTGCAGCCAGCGTTCGAGTACGCTGACGGCGCTGGTGGTGGAGAGGGCCCAGCCGGCGTCGTCCTGCACCGCGACCTCGGCACGCTCGAGCAGTGCGCGCACCCGGCGTGCGAGCCGCCGGTCTTCGGTGATGATGCCGATGCTGGTTTTGCCTGCCAGCAGCCAGCGCCGTATTTGCAGGTCTATCGCCTGCGCCTCCTGCTCGGGCGCGCCCGCCGTGAATACGCGCAGGCACTCCTGCACCGGGCTCGCTGGCTGCTGCTGCGCAAATGTCTGCGCCCGCAGGCGGAACGGTGTTGCGAGCGGGGCATAAACAGAGTTAATGAAATTTGTTATATTATCATTATTACAATTTGATTCTAAAGTAGTTTCTAGTTTTTCAAGCAGGGCAAAAAGAGGGGCATCCGGATGATAGTCCGTGGGCTGAACGGGTGCGGCGGGCACTCCGTGTATCAGCCACGTCAGCCGGCCTTGCCCGGCCAGCCGGCGTGCCCAGGCCAGTTCGGCCGGCGCGAGATCAAGGCCGTCGGCGAGATAGAAGTGCAGGTCCACTGTGGTTTTATCGAGACTCGCCGCGAGCTTGTGCACATAGGCGCTGTTGGCATCGGCGGCGCCCTCGGCCTGGAGCTGTTGGTGCCAGGCGCGCCAGAGGGTGTGGACGAGGTTCGCTTCACGGCCCAAGCCGGTTATGAAATTGGAACCGCTCACTTTGGAGGTGACGCCGTAAGAGGTGAGCAGTTGCTGCGTGAAATGCTCCAGATCGTCCGGCAGGCGGACGGCGTGGAGCGTCAGCTCGTCGAATAACTGCAACAGGCTGTCCACCAGCCGCCAGGGATTCTCCCCGCCGAGCAGGCCGGGGTGCTGGGCGAGTGCTTCGGCCAGCAGGAGTTCTGCCGCGTGCCGCGCCAATGTGTGCCTATGGACGGGAGTGGTGTGCTCAATCCAGTGGCGCAGCGTGCTGATGTTGGGGCCGAGCAGTGCTGCATGGCCGCGCTGTCGTGCCACGTCGAGCAGGCAGTGCCTCAGGCGCGCTGCGGATTGCAACTGCGGCAGCAACACCACCACGCGGCTCAGGTCAGCCGCGTGGTGGTCGAGGATGTGGTGCGCAAGGTGGGTGAACGGATCATGGTGATAAGGCACCAGGAGGGGTGTGGTATGTGCGTGCGCCGTCACGCGCGCGTCATGCTCTCAGGGGCACCTCTAAAAATGATGGATTTTGCTTCAAGACAAGGCGCAGCGTAGGCGAGCAGCGGTCGCTCCTGCGCGTCCTGCGCCCGCGACATTCGCACATCCATGTGCAGCACAGCATACACGTCAGTATGTGAGCAGCCCAAGGGTAAACTGGCGAAGCTGCAACAGTATTGGAGCAAAAGACGCATTTTTAGAGGCGCCCTCAGCGCTCAAGGTGAGCGAGCTTGCCCTTCACACCTTCCCACTCCTTGGAGTCGGCAGGCGGCTCGCCCATTTCGGTAATCACCGGCCATTGCTTGGCGAGTTCGGCGTTGAGTGCAGTGAAATTTTTCTGATCCTCGGGCAGATCGTCTTCGGCGAAGATGGCATCGACCGGGCACTCGGGCACACACAGTGTGCAGTCGATGCATTCGTCCGGGTCGATCACCAGAAAATTGGGTCCCACGTGGAAGCAATCCACCGGGCACACCTCGACACAATCCATGTATTTGCACTTGATGCAGTTTTCGGTGACGACAAAGGTCATGTAATCAGGCTCCAATCCGAATGGCACGTAAGGTCGCATGTTATCATTTTTTTGCCTGTTTCGAAATTTGGGCGTCGTGCCGCGCCATACCCTAAAGCGACGCGAAAAGGCGCATAATGGGCAAGTATAATCCGTGAGCGACAGCGCCTGCCTTGATGCATCTGCACTACGACCTGCACAGCCACTCCACCGCCTCCGACGGCACGCTCAGCCCCACCGAGCTCGTGACGCGTGCCGCGCGACAGGGTGTGGATGTGCTCGCGCTCACTGACCATGACGTTACCGACGGCCTGAACGAGGCGCTGGCTGCCGCCAAGCCGCTTGCGATCACGTTGCTGCCGGGTGTCGAGGTGTCGGTGACGTGGCAGGGGAAGACCCTGCACATTGTGGGTCTCGGCATCGACCACACCAACGCTGTATTGCAACAGGGGCTTGCGCAGATGCGCACCTTTCGTGACTGGCGCGCCGCGGAGATGGCGCGGCGCTTGGAAAAGCACGGTGTAGAGGGTGCATACGCGGGTGCGCGCGCCTATGCGAGCGGCAGCATCCTGAGCCGTACTCATTTCGCGCGCTACCTCATCGAGCGCGGCCACGCCAACGACATGGGGCAGGTATTCAAGCGTTTCCTCACCCAGGGCAAGCCGGGCTATGTACCGGGCGAGTGGGCGACGCTGCCCGATGCGCTGCACTGGATCAACAGCGCCGGTGGGCAGGCCGTGATCGCGCATCCGGCGCGCTACAAACTCACCGCCACACGCCTGCGTCAACTGCTGGGCGAATTCAAGCAGCACGGCGGCGCCGCGATCGAGGTGGTGTTGGGCAGCCACAGCCGCGACGACTATCACGCGATGGCGAATTACGCGAGGGAGTTCGGTCTGCTCTCCTCCTGCGGCACAGACTATCACGGCCCGGAACAGCCGTGGCTCGAGCTCGGCAGACTCCCGCCGCTACCGAAGATATGTGTGCCGGTGTGGAGCGGATGGGAAAATCTGCCGCACTGATCCGCCAGAAAATCCTGTGCAAATTTTCCACCCTCATCCGCAGAATCCGCAGCCGCGCCTCATTAATCAGGCAGTGGCGGCGATACGCGCGGGCGGCGTGATCGTCTACCCCACCGATTCGTGTTACGCGCTCGGCTGTCACATCGGCGACAAGGCGGCGATGGAGCGCATCCGCCGTATCCGCAACGTCGATGACAAACACAATTTTACCCTGGTGTGCCGTGATCTTTCCGAGATCGCTACTTACGCAATGGTGGACAACACAGCGTATCGTCTGATGAAATCGCTCACGCCGGGGCCTTACACATTCATCCTGCGCGCGACGCACGAGGTGCCGCGCCGTTTGCAGCATCCCAAGCGCAAGACCATCGGACTGCGTGTGCCCGACAATGCCATCGTGCAGGCGCTGCTGGAGACACTTGGCGAACCGCTGATGAGTTCGACGCTGATCATGCCGGGCACGGGCCTGCCGCTCAATGACATCGACGAGATGGAGGCGTTGTTGAAGCATCAGGTGGATATGATCATCGACGGCGGCAATTGTGGTCTGGAGCCGACCACGGTGGTGGACCTGGTGGAGGCCACGCCGCTGGTGACGCGCCACGGCAAAGGCGATGTACGACCCATCACCGGTTACGCATAAGTCAGTAAGCAAGCCTGCACTTCCCGCTACATCCCCGCCCCTTGCTTAGGGGGCGGGACAGGGTGGGGGTAGGGTAAACAGTGTTTTTGCTCAGGAGTCGCCTGATTCACGTTGCCGCCTTCCTTTGTGACTCCTGAGTGATATCCTGCCGCCTGCGGCGTGAAACTACAGGGCCGCCGCCAAACCGGTTATAATCCATCGATGGAAGAATTGAGTCTGTTGCAGCGCATCGCCGTGTGGGCGATGCCGGTATTATTTGCCATTACGGTGCACGAGGTCGCCCACGGCTGGGTGGCGCGCAAACTGGGCGACCCCACCGCGATGAGGCTGGGGCGCCTCACGCTCAATCCCCTCAAGCACATCGATCCCTTCGGCACGGTGTTATTGCCGCTGTTGATGGTGATATTCAAATTCCCGTTTATCTTCGGCTGGGCGAAGCCGGTGCCGGTGACGTGGGAAAACCTCAAGCACCCCAAGCGCGACATGGCGCTGGTGGCGGCGGCGGGCCCGGTGTCCAATCTGCTCATGGCGCTGCTGTGGGCGGGGGTGATGAAGATCGGCGTGCTGTCGAGCGCGTCGCTGGGCGGGGTGGCGCAATTCATGATTTATGTCGGCGGGGCTGGCATCTTCATCAACGTGATCCTGATGGTGCTGAATCTGCTGCCGATACCGCCGCTCGACGGCGGCCGCGTGCTCTCGGGGCTGCTGCCCGGGCCGTGGTCATGGCAGCTCAACCGCATTGAACCGTACGGCATGATCATCCTGATCCTGTTGCTTGTGAGTGGAGTGTTGAGCAGCATACTCAATCCGCCAGTGCAGGCATTGCAGGGCGTGCTGTATACACTGGCCGGACTTTAAGGGCACCTCTAAAAATGCGTCTTTTGCTCCAATACTGCGTTGCAGCTTGTCTCCGCTGCTCACATACTGGGGTGTATGCTGCGCTGCTCGCCTGCGCTGCGCCTTGTCTTGAAGCAAAATCCATCATTTTTAGAGGTACCCTTAGGGGGGCCGCGTTTTGAGTTCCATACCTGCACAACACCAGCGCGTACTCTCCGGCATGCGCCCGACCGGGCAGTTGCACCTCGGCCACTATCACGGCGTACTGAAAAACTGGCTGCGCCTGCAGCACGAATACGAATGTTTTTTCTTCGTCGCCGACTGGCACGCACTTACCACGCACTACGAAGATCCCGCCATCATCGGCGAGAGCGTATGGGACATGGTGATCGACTGGCTCGCGGCAGATATCAACCCAGGCGCGGCGAAACTGTTTATTCAATCACGTGTGCCGGAGCATGCGGAACTGCATCTGCTGCTGTCGATGATTACGCCGCTCGGCTGGCTTGAGCGTGTGCCGAGCTACAAGGACCAGCAGGAAAGGCTCAGGGAAAAGGACCTCGCCACCTACGGCTTTCTCGGTTACCCGTTATTGCAGAGCGCGGATATCCTGATCTACAAGGCCGGTCAAGTGCCGGTGGGTGAAGACCAGGTGGCGCACGTGGAGTTGACGCGCGAGGTGGCGCGGCGCTTCAATCATATGTACGGGCGCGAGCACGGCTTCGAAGAAAAGGCCGCGGCGGCCGTCAAAAAACTCGGCACCAGGAACGCCAAACTCTATGACGAATTGCGCAAGCGTTATCAGGAGCAGGGCGATCATGCCGCGCTCGATACCGCGCGCGCACTGATCGAGGCGCGCCAGAACATCACGCTCGGCGACCGCGAGCGTCTGTTCGGTTTTCTGGAAGGCGGCGGGCGCATCATCCTGCCGGAGCCGCACGCGCTGCTCACGCCTACGCCCAAGATGCCTGGCCTGGACGGCCAGAAGATGTCGAAGTCGTATAACAACACCATCGCGCTGCGGGAAGACCCGAAGTCGATCGAGGCCAGGATGCGCGCCATGCCGACCGACCCTGCGCGTGTGCGTAGAACCGATCCGGGCGAGCCGGAAAAGTGTCCGGTGTGGGCGCTGCATCAGGTATATTCCACGGACGAGGTGAAGGGATGGGTGCAGCAGGGTTGCCGCAGCGCCGGCATCGGCTGTCTCGATTGCAAAAAGCCGCTCATCGAATCGGTGCAGGCCGAGCTAGCGCCGATCCGCGAACGTGCGGAGCAGTTTGTTAAAAACCCCGCGCTGGTGCGCAGCATCATTACCGAAGGGTGCGAGGCCGCGCGCGATGTAGCGCGCGACACGCTGGACGAAGTACGTCAGGCGATGGGATTGGGGTACCGTTGAGCGCGTGATGATGCACACCGAGACGATAAGTATTGAACCCGTCGATCAGCTTGAGCGTGTGCCGCTCGCCATGGTGGAGGGCGCGCCGGTCACGCGCATGCCGCTCGATCTCTATATACCGCCCGATGCGCTGGAGGTCTTTCTTGATACCTTCGAGGGGCCGCTCGATCTGCTGCTCTATCTCATCAAGCGGCAGAATCTCGACATCCTGAATATTCCCATCGCGCGCATCACCCAGCAATATATCGAATATGTCGATCTGATGCAGGGCCTGCGTCTCGAGCTTGCGGCGGAATATCTGCTGATGGCGGCGATGCTCGCGGAAATAAAATCGCGCATGCTGCTGCCGCGCCCGCCCATGGCCGCCGAAGAGGAAGACCCGCGCGCGGAACTGGTGCGCAGGCTGCAGGAGTATGAGCGCTACAAGCAGGTCGCCGAGCAGCTGGATGCGCGCCCGCAATTGGGGCGTGATGTGTTTCACGCGCTCGCGACGGTAAATCTCGCCGAACGCAGCCGGCCACAACCTACGGTGAGTCTGGAGGAACTGCTGCACGCATTTCACGATGTGATGCAGCGCACGGTGATGTACACCCACCATCATATCCGGCGCGAGCCGTTGTCGGTGCGGGAGCGCATGTCTCATGTGCTGAGCCTGGTGAGCGCGGACACGTTTGTCGAATTCAGCGCGCTGTTCCCGCTCAGCGAAGGGCGCAGCGGTGTGGTGGTCACATTTCTTGCGTTGCTTGAACTGATTAGGGAATCCCTGATCGAGCTGGCCCAGAGCGAGACGTGGGGGCCGATTTACGTGCGTGCGGCGAGCGCCAACTCAGGAGACACGAAGTAAGGATACACTACTGGGTAGGTGTCTCCTGAGTAAAAGCCCTGTTTACTCTACCCCCACCCTGTCCCGCCCCCTCAATAGGGGCGGGAACGTGGCGGAAAGTGTAGTCTTAATAATGAACGCATGAGAATGAATTCTGAACACACAAAAAACCTGATCGAAGCGGCGCTGTTTGCCGCCGGTGAGCCGCTGAGCATGGAACGGCTGCTGGCGCTGTTCAGCGATGAGGAGCGGCCTGCGCGCGAGGCAGTGCGTGACGTACTCGCCGCCTTGCGTGACGAATGTGCGACGCGCGGTATCGAGCTCGTCGAAGTGGGCAGCGGCTTCCGCTTCCAGGTGAAGCAGGAGCTGAGCCCGTGGCTGGCCCGTCTGTGGGAGGGGCGTGCGCCGCGCTATTCGCGCGCATTGTTCGAGACGCTCGCGCTCATCGCCTACCGTCAGCCCATCACGCGCGGCGAGATCGAAGAGGTGCGCGGCGTCACGGTGAGCAGCACCATCATGAAGACGCTGCTCGAGCGCGAATGGATACGCAGCGTCGGCCACCGCGACGTGCCGGGCAGGCCCGCGCTTTATGGTACGACGCGCCAGTTTCTCGATCACTTCAATCTCAGCAGCCTGGATCAGTTGCCGCCGCTGCCCGAGACCAGCGCGCTGGACACGGTGTTTCATGCGGAAGCGGAGGCTATGGCGCACGCGATCGAAATTCCAGTTTCACACGAGGTTGCGGATACGGATGTGGCCTCAGCGTCACCCGGAACAAAGTGAACGAAAAGCTGCAAAAGGTGCTGGCACGTGCGGGCTACGGATCGCGGCGCGAGATTGAAGGCTGGATCAAGGCCGGGCGCGTCACCCTGAATGGCGTGCCGGCGAGTCTCGGCGATCGCGCCGATGCGCAGGATAAAATCCTGATTGACGGACAGCCGGTGCCGCAACACAAACTCGGCGCGGGAAAATGCCGCGTGCTCGTCTACCACAAGCCCGAAGGCGAGATCTGCACGCGCGACGACCCCGAACAGCGCAAGACCATCTTCGAACGGCTGCCGGTGCTGCGTGCAGGCCGCTGGATCGCCATCGGCAGGCTCGATATCAACACCTCCGGCCTGATCCTGCTCACCACCGATGGCGATCTGGCGCACCGTCTCATGCATCCGTCGCGGGCCGTGGAGCGCGAATACGCCGTGCGCGTGCTGGGTGAGGTGGATGCCGCCATGCTCACGCGCCTGAAGAAGGGAGTGATGCTGGAAGATGGCGATGCGCATTTCGATACGATCACTGACGCCGGCGGCGACGGCGCAAATCACTGGTACCACGTGGTGCTGAAGGAAGGCCGCAAGCATGAGGTACGGCGCCTGTGGGAGTCGCAGGGCGTCACGGTGAGCCGGCTCATCCGGATACGCTATGGCGCCATCGAACTGGGCCGCACCCTGCGCCGCGGACAGTCTAAAGAACTGGAGCCGGAAGAAATCAATGGCCTGCGTGTGCTCGCCGGTCTGGAGCCGGAAACCGTGCCAGCCTCGGTTGAAAAGATGCGTACGCCGCGTCGCCCCAGCCAACCTGCACGGCGGCGCATACGCGGCGGGTAACGACGTATAAAGGCGCATGCAGATCACCGCGGTGTACCGGAAACTCTACCGTCAACACGGGCCGCAGCACTGGTGGCCGGGCGAGACGCCGTTCGAGGTCATGGTCGGTGCGGTGCTCACGCAAAATACCGCGTGGAGCAATGTGGAAAAGGCCATCGCCAATCTGCGTGCGGCGCGGCTGCTGGACGCCGCGGCCATCATCCGCACTCGACCCGCGCGGCTGGCGAAGCTGCTGACGCCGTCCGGTTATTTCAATGTCAAGGCGCGGCGCCTGCGCAGCTTGTGCGCGTGGTACGTCGAACAGGGCGGTTTCGATGCACTGAGTCAGCGCGACACGTCGCGTCTGCGCTCCGAACTCCTCGCGCTGCACGGCATCGGCCCGGAGACCGCGGACGATATCCTGCTGTACGCCTTCGAACGCCCGGTGTTCGTGATCGACGCCTATACGCGCCGGTTGTTCAAACGCCTGGGGCTTATCGCCGGAGATGAAACCTACGAAGCGCTGCGCGCCGGGGTGGAGCGGCGCCTCGCCCGCGGTGATGACCGGATCGCGCTGTTCAACGAATTTCACGCGCTGATTGTGGCGCACGCCAAGAATATCTGCCGCCCGCGCCCGCGCTGTGAAGTATGTTGTCTGGCGCGTACCTGTCCTGCCACGGTAGTGTGACGCACAAATAAACCGCCGGCCCTTTTCTTGGGCGTGCGCTTGGTATAGGCTAACGTCCAAAGCCGCACACTTGAATCCATGCGAGAGAAACGGTCATGAGTAAAAAAATATCGAGACGCGATTTTGTCAAATTGACGGGCGCGGCACTGGCGGCGGCTGGGCTGGGAGGGCACGCGGCACAAGCCGATGCGGCACCCAAATCCGCGGCGGTTCACGCACGCGGCAAGGCCTATCTGCCCAAGGCCAAGGGTCCGCGCGTGGTGGTGGTGGGCGGCGGCACTTCCGGTCTCACCATCGCCAAGTATCTGAAAAAGGAAAATCCAGAATTCGACGTGGTGCTGGTGGAAAAGCGCGCCATGTACACTTCCTGTTTCTCCAGTAATTTGTGGTATGCCGATGTCATCAATCTGGAGTTTCTCACCCACAGCTTTCTGGATGCGGCCAAGAGCGGCGGCTACATCTTTTTTAACGCCACCTGCACTGGCATTGAGCGCAACGCGCGCAAGGTGCACACCGATCAGGGCGAGATCGCCTATGATTACCTGGTGCTGGCGCCCGGCATAGACTATGACTATGAGCGCATCGGCATCAAGGATCCGGACACCGAATACCGCTTGCGCACCGAGCATCCGGCCGGCTGGATGATGGGAGACGAGCACGTCTCGATCAAGCGCAAGATCGAAAACTTCAAGGGCGGGATTTTCGTGCAGACCGTGCCGGGCGGCAACTTCCGCTGCAAACCCGCGCCGTACGAGCGCACCTGCATGATTGCGGCTTACTTCAAGAAACACAAAATCAAGGGCAAGGTGCTGGTGCTGGACAACAACCCCGACATCGCGGTGAAAAAGGCCGGGTTCCACGCCGCGTTCGATGAGCTGTACAAGGACTATGTGGAATACGTGCCCTCGATCAACATCACCGGCATGAACGCGGACACGAAAACCATCGAAACCGAGTTTGATTCCTACAAGTTCGACGAGGCCGCGATCTATCCCGGAGTACGCGCCTCAAAGTTGATTGAGGTGGCGGGTTTGGTGGACCCCAAGAGTCCGCAAAAAGAGGCGCGCATAGACGTGCAGAAATACCACGTACCGGGCGACCCGCGCGTATACGTGACCGGCGACAGCCGTCCGATGGGTTTCCCCAAGAGCGCAGACCTCGCCAACAGCGAGGGCAAATACGTGGCCAAGGTCATTGCCGCGCATGAGGCGGGCAAGACGATTGATTGGGCCAGTCCGGCCAGCTTGTGCTATTCGATGGTGAACACGGAGCCGAAAGAGGCGATCAGCATGTGGGTAAGCTTTAATTATGACAAACAGACCCATGCGTTCAGCCCCGCCAAGGAAGGCACCGGCACGGATGAAAAGCGCGACGGAGCAAAAGGCGCGGCCACTCTCGACTGGGCAGAGACGTTATACGGCGATATGTTCGGCTAAGGATTATCAGGAATTAATATCATGGATCTGACGTGGACGATGTTTGGGGTGGTGGCGGTGGTGCTGGTGGCCGCCTTTCTCGTGTCTGTATTGTTTGGTAAGCGCTAGGCTACGCACATAAAATACGTCGCCGCGTTTGCTCTCGTGGCATGGCAGATGCCGCACGCCGTATTCTGAAAACCCGCCCTGACTGCGAGTCACGTGCTTCTCTTTTCTCTTATCAGCATCGGCACTGTCTTCGCACTCTCCGTGTGGATGACCTCGTGGATGCGTGAGTACGTATTGCGCCGAGGTGTGTCCGATATTCCCAATGAGCGCAGCCTGCACAGCGTGCCCACCCCGCGCGGCGGCGGACTTGCGATTGCGGTCAGTTTTTTTGCGGCAACGGCGGTGCTGGCGTGGGAGCAACTGATCCCGTCCAATCTGGCGTGGGCCCTGATCGGTGGCGGCGGACTGGTGTCATGGATTGGCTGGCGCGACGACCGGCATCATGTTGCGATTCAATGGAGGCTGCTGGTGCACGTGGCCGCGGCTGCATGGGCGCTGGTTTGGCTGGGTGACGTGGAAATTTTTGGCGGCAGTAATCTGCCGGCCATATTCGCGTGGCTGAACTGGGCGCTTGCCGCGCTCGCTATCGTGTGGGCCACTAATCTCTATAATTTCATGGACGGCAGCGACGGCCTCGCCGGCGCGCAGGCGCTGTGTGCTGCCAGCGCCGCCGGCTTCCTGCTGTACCTGAACGGTGCCTTGGGCGGTGCGCTGACGGCGTTCTGTCTCGCTGCCGCGAGCGCCGGGTTTCTGGTCTGGAATTGGCCGCGCGCCAGAATATTCATGGGCGATGTCGGCAGCGGGCTGCTCGGCTTCATATTTGCCGTGCTCGCACTCGGCACGGAGCAGTCGGGTGATTTACCGCTCACCCTGTGGTTGCTGCTGCTCGCCGTATTCATACTCGATACGGGCTACACCCTGGCGGCGCGTATGCTGCGCGGCGAAAAATGGTATGCCGCGCACCGCTCGCACACCTATCAGCGCCTGATTCAGGCAGGTTACAGTCACCGTCAGGTTCTGCTGGGCCTGATCGGTGTCAACGTCATCGTACTGTGGCCGCTGGCCATGCTTGGGTGGAGCAGCCCCGCTTTGTTGCCGATCATATTGCTCACTGTCGCAGTCGGTGGCTGGGTGGTATGGCGCCGGGTGCGGCAGCGCTATCCGGCCTCATGAAATGAGCAGATGACCTGTGTTACATTACCTCCTTATGGAGCGTATTGAATAACATCACTATGCCACTCTCCCGATACCGCCGCTTCATGTTCATCACCACTGGCCGCCGCGCGGCGGTGGCAATACATGATCTTGTCATGGTGGCGCTGGCTTGGTGTCTCGCCACGCTGCTGCGCCCCGACTTCCCTGATGCTGCTCTCTGGCACAATGCCCTGCGTGTGCTGCCGCTGGTGGTCGTGGCGCAAGGGCTGATGCTGTGGTGGATGGGCATTTATAGAAGTGTCTGGCGTTTTGCGAGCATGCCCGATCTGTGGAATATCATGCGCGGTGTCGCGCTCGGCCTGCTTGCGGTCAGCCTCACCCTGTTTTTGTTCAACCGGCTGGAGGGCGTGCCGCGTTTGACGCTGCTGCTTTACCCGTTCGTCCTCATGATCCTGCTCGGTGCACCCCGCATGGTCTACCGGATGTGGAAGGATCACAGCTTCGTACTTTCCGTGACAGGAGGCCCGCGCAAGCGCGTGCTGATACTTGGGGCGGGGCGTGCCGGCGAGAAACTCATGCGCGATATGCTGCACGACAACACGTATCTTGCGCTCGGCTTTCTGGACGATGATCCGAAGCTCATGGGCGCGAAGATTCATGGCCTTCCCGTACTGGACCCCATCGATAACCTGCTTGCGCTTGCGAAACACAAACAGGCGGACATGATCATCATCGCCATGCCCTCGGCCAGCAGCGTCCAGATGCAGCGCGTGGTGGGTCTGTGCGAACACACCGGCTTGCCGTTTCGCACCATGCCGCGGCTGGATGACCTGATCGCCGGGCAGACGGCGCTCACTGCACTGCGTGAAGTGGCCATCGAAGACCTGCTGAACCGCGAGCCCGTCACGCTCGACTGGCACTCGATTGCCGCGGGTCTGCGCGGCAAGACCGTGCTGGTCACCGGCGGCGGCGGCTCCATCGGCGCCGAGCTGTGCCGGCAGGTCGCGCGTCTTGATGTCTCCGCGCTGGTGCTTTACGAAAGCAGCGAGTTCAATCTGTACAGCATCGAAAAGGAACTGCGCGCTGCATTGCCGCAGCTTGCGCTGTATGCGTGCTTGGGCAATACCTGTGACCAGGCCGCGGTCGAGCATGTCTTCGCCACCTATCGTCCGGATATCGTATTTCACGCGGCGGCCTACAAGCACGTGCCGATGCTGGAAGGGCAGGCGCGCGAGGCGGTGCACAACAATGTGCTCGGCACGCGCAGGGTCGCGCTCGCTGCGGACAAGCACGGCTGCCAGACCTTTGTGCTCATATCCACCGACAAGGCCGTCAACCCCACCAATGTGATGGGCGCGAGCAAGCGCGTCGCCGAAATCGTATGTCAAAAGCTCAGCCGGCGCTGCGATACACGCTTCATCACCGTACGTTTTGGTAATGTCCTCGCCTCGGCGGGCAGTGTAGTGCCGCTGTTCCAGGGCCAGATTGCATCCGGCGGTTCGGTGACCGTGACGCATCCCGAAATCACGCGTTACTTCATGACCATCCCCGAGGCGTCCCAGCTCATCATGCAGGCCGCGGTGATGGGGCAGGGTGGGGAAATCTTTGTGCTTAACATGGGTGAGCCGGTGCGCATCGCCTATCTTGCCGAGCAGATGATACGTCTCTCCGGCAGGATACCGGGCAAGGATATTGAGATTGTTTATACCGGTTTGCGGCCGGGTGAGAAACTGTATGAAGAGCTGTTCCACGCGGAAGAGAATCTGACCGGCACCGCGCACGGCAAGATATTGCTTGCCCATCACCGCGACATTGATGAGCGGGAGGTGGCCGATGTGATGGACAAAATGGAGCAGGCCTGCGCGGCCTATGACGAAGTCATGCTGCGCCAGCTTATCAAACGGCTGGTGCCTGAGTTCGACGAGGCGCCGTTGCCGCCCGTCTCCAACGTGATCAAATTCAATAATAAAGCAAAATCATGAGTGCAGGCATCACCAAGGCGGTCTTCCCCGTCGCCGGCCTGGGCAGCCGCTTTCTTCCCGCCACCAAGGCCAATCCCAAAGAGATGTTGCCCATCGTCGACAAGCCGCTGATCCAGTATGCGGTGGAGGAGGCGATAGCGGCGGGCATCACCCAGATGATCTTTGTCACCAGCAGTAACAAGCGCGCCATTGAAGATCACTTTGATCGCTCCTACGAACTGGAGCAGGAACTGGAGCAGCGCGGCAAGACCGAGCTTCTTGCCATGGTGCGCGGCATTCTGCCCAAAGGAGTGACCTGCGCCTATGTGCGTCAGCCGCAGGCGCTGGGGCTGGGGCATGCGGTATTGTGCGCCAGGGATGTGGTGGGTGAGCACCCCTTTGCCGTCATACTGGCCGACGACCTGATTGACGGCGGTGAGCGCAACTGTCTCGCGCAAATGACGGCGCTCTACAGCAGGCTGGCGTGTTCGCTCATCGCCGTGGAGCAGATCCCGCTCACTGACACCGACAAATACGGGATCGTGAGCGCAACACCACTGGAGTCCAGCTTGGGGCGGGTGACCGCGATTGTAGAGAAGCCCGCGCCTGCCAAGGCGCCATCGACGCTCGCCGTGGTGGGCCGCTACATACTCACGCCGGGAATTTTCGGCATCCTGGAAAACCTGGGCGGTGGCGCGCAGGGTGAAATCCAGCTCACCGACGCGATTGCAAAGCTGCTGAGCTCGGAGCAGGTGCTCGCCTATCAGTTCAGCGGCAAGCGCTATGATTGCGGCAGCAAACTGGGCTATCTGGAGGCGACCGTGGAGTATGCCTTGCGCCACCCTCATCTGGGCAAGGAATTCGGCGCCTATCTGGATGCTTATTACGCCGCACGCAAGACGGCGCCATGACCTATCTGGGTGCGGAAGATTATGCCCATGGCACGCCATCCGTTACCAGCGTACTGCTGACCAACCTGGGTACGCCCGACGCCCCCACGCCTAAGGCGTTGCGGCGGTACTTGGGCGAGTTTTTGTGGGATCCGCGCGTGGTGGAGATGAACCGCGCGCTGTGGTGGGTTGTGCTGCACGCTATCATCCTGCGCATACGCCCGGCGCGCTCCGCGCACGCCTACCGGAAAATCTGGAGCGAACGCGGTTCGCCCCTGCTGGATATCTCGCAACGTCAGGCGGCGGCACTCCAGGCAGCGCTGCGCTCACGCTTCAGCGCCCCGGTGGTGGTCGCTCTCGGCATGCGTTACGGAAATCCATCGATTGCCGCTGGTCTGCGCCAACTGCGCGAGCACAATGCACGGCGTATTCTTGTGCTGCCTTTATATCCACAATATTCGGCAACGACGACGGCCTCCACCTTTGACGCCGTGGCCGCCGAACTGAAGACCTGGCGCTGGCTGCCCGAACTGCGCATGATCAACCACTACCCTGATGATGCCGGTTATATCAAGGCGCTTGCGGACAGCATCCGCGAGTCATGGAGCGGACGTGCGCCGGCGGAGCGCCTGTTGTTTTCATTTCATGGGATACCCAAACGTTATCTGTTGCAGGGCGATCCCTATCATTGCGAATGCCTCAAGACCGCGCGCCTGGTTGCGGAAAGTCTCCAGCTTCCGCAAGACCGCTGGTATGTCGCGTTCCAGTCGCGCTTTGGGCGTGAGGAGTGGCTGAAGCCGTATGCCGACCACACCCTGCGCCAGTGGGCTGCACAGGGCGTCAGGAGCGTGGATGTCGTGTGCCCAGGGTTTTCCGCAGACTGTCTGGAAACGCTGGAAGAAGTGGCCATGGTGAATCGTGACATCTTTCTCCATGCCGGCGGGCAGGACTATCACTACATCCCCGCGCTCAATGACCGGACTGCCCATATAGAGGCCTTGTGTGATTTGCTGCAGAAACATCTGCACGGCTGGCCGGAGACTGATTCTGCCTGGAATGCAGCGCAGGCTACACTTGAAAATGAGGCTACTCGCCAACGCGCACTTGCTCTTGGCGCAGTGCGCTGATTCAAGTCTGTATCGGTGCAATCAAATGAGATGAATTAAATGCAACATTGAAAACATGCGCGCGTGCTCACACGTTGCCCTGTATCTCAGGCATGCATAATCGTCTTGATAAAAAATTAAATTTGATTACACTGTTGACATTTGTGTTTATAATGTTGACTGCTCTTAACCTGCGGAGGGAGTTAAAACAATCATGGCTAAAATGAAAAAAGCAGCAAAGAAAACAAAAGGCAAGGTAGCTAAAAAACGCGGACGTCCGGCAGTAAAGAAAAAGACAGGCGCCAAGATGACGCGTGCAAAACTCATTGCGGCAAAACTGAAACTGGCAAAGCGCGTCGCTGCTAAAAAGCGCGCGGCGGAAATAAAGGCCAATAAGGCGGCACGGCGCGTCAAGATGCTGGCGGCGCGTGCGATGGCGAAAAAGAAAGCCGCGATGGATAAGGCCGTAGGCTCCTTCGTCAAGAAATGGGAGCGCAAGTATCTCAGGCAGCAGGCGGCGCTGCAACGCGCGGCCCGGCGTGCAGCGGCGAAGCGCAGAAAGCTGGCGCGTATCGCACGGCGTGAAGCACGGTTGGCGGCACGCAATCTGGCGCGGCGCAAGTAAGTCGTGACTGGACTCGGCGGCTGAATCTTCGCCGCTGGGTGAGGGAGATTGATGGATCGGACTGGGCCGGGAAATCGGCCCAGCGGTCTGTTTTTTAGCAGGCTGTTGAAAAACAGCCTGCGTGCGGCGCAGGGATGCACCGCCATTTTTCAAGCACGGTTTATGTGCTTGAAAAATGGAGCAAAGCAAAAACCACGCTTTTTGCTTTGCGGGTTGAAAAAGGCCGCAGACGCATATCCGCAACAAGCCGCGCCGCGAGGCGCTCGCTACGCGCTTCCGCAATCCGAAGGACAAGTTTCAGATCGTCATCGTGCGCGACATGTGGCTCACGGGTTTCGACGTGCCGTCCCTTCACACGATGTACGTGGACAAGCCGATGCGCGGGCACGGGCTGATGCAGGCCATCGCGCGCGTGAATCGCGTGTTCAAGGACAAACCGGGCGGGCTGGTGGTGGATTATCTGGGGCTTGCCGACGAGCTCAAGAAAGCGCTGGCGACTTACACCGAAAGCGGCGGCACCGGCAAGACGGCGATCGATCAGGCCGAGGCCGTGGCGGTGATGTTGGAGAAGTACGAGGTTTGTTGCGGCGGCGTCCCTCACATCGGGCCTTGAAAGCCCATTGTAGCGTGATTCTGCTTTTATTAATTTCAAATATACCAACAGAAATACCAACAAATAATTTCCGCTAGTGTCTTTTAGTGCCCGCTTTTTAATTGCTACCCTGTTAGTCGGTGGCGGGTAATCTACATGCTTACATGCGTAAGCCCTCGATCAATC
>JAQBXX010000018.1 GCA_027624315.1 Pseudomonadota bacterium | reverse complement strand
CAGCACCATGGCGGCGGTGGTCATCAGGATGGGGCGCAGACGCATGCCCGCGGCCTCGATCACCGCGGCGCGCACGTCATGCCCGCGCTCTTGCAGTTTATTGGCGAAGTCCACGATGAGGATACCGTGCTTGGTGATGAGGCCGACCAGCATCACCATGCCGATCTGGCTGTACACATTGAGCGTGCCGCCGGAGAGTTTGAGTGACAACAGCGCGCCGGTGATGGCGAGCGGCACCGTGAGCATGATGATGAGCGGGTCGACGAAACTCTCGAACTGCGCCGCCAGTACCAGATAAATAAAGATCAGCGCCAGCACAAAGGTGAGATACAGTGCCGTGCCCGATTCCTTGAATTCGCGCGACTGGCCGTCCAGCGAGAACTGCGCGCCTGTCCCCGGCGGCAGCACGTCCTTGGCGGTCTTTTCCAGGAAGTCGAGCGCATTGCCGAGCGAGTGTCCGGGACCGATGTTGGCGCTGATCGTGGCCGAGCGCAGGCGGTTGAAGTGGTTGAGCTCCTTGGGCGCCACATCTTCGCGCACGCGCACCAGGTTGGAGAGCTGTATCAGTTGGCCGTCGTTGCCGCGCACGAAAATGTTGGTGAGGTCGCCGGGATCGCGCCGCTCCTCGTCGCGCAGTTTGACGATCACGTCATATTGCTCGCCGTCGCGCTTGAAGCGCGTCACCTGGCGTCCGCCGAGCAGGGTCTCCAGCGTGCGCCCCACCTTATCCACACCGATACCGATGTTGGCGGCCTTGTCACGGTCCAGTTGCACGCTGAGGCGCGGCTTGTTGAGTTTGAGATCGCTGTCGAGATTGACCAGCCCCGGAAACTGCGACGCCTTGGCGAATATCCCGTCCACCAGCGTTTGCAGTTCAGCGTAGGAATTGGCCTGCAGCACAAACTGCACCGGCGGGTTGCGGAAGCCTTGCCCCAGCGACGGCGGGCTCACGGGAAAGGCGAGCACACCGGGCAGCATGAACATCTTCGGTCCCAGCTCGGCCGCAATCTCTTGCGCCGAACGCGTGCGCTGTTCCCACGGCTTGAGATTTACAAACGAAAGCGCCATGGTGACAGGGTTAGGCCGCTCCAGGCCGGGCGCGACCACCATGAAGTAGGTATTTACCTCAGGCACTTGGGCGTAAAACCCTTCCACCTGCTGCGCGTAGCGGTCGGTATAGGCCATGGTGGAGCCTTCCGGCGCGAACATGAGCCCGATCAGGATGCCGCGGTCTTCGAGCGGTGCGAGTTCCGATTTGAGCATGAAAAAAAGCCCTGCGCTGCTCGCCGCTACCAGGGCGCCGATCAGTATCACCACCAGACGCCAATTGAGTGCGCGCGCGAGCAGCCGCTGATAGCCCTGATTGAACGCGAGCAGCCACTGCTCGCTCAGTTGATACAGGCGCGTGTGGCTTTTTTCGGGGCGCAGGATTTTTGAACACATCATCGGCGTGAGCGACAGCGCGACGAAGCCGGACACCAGCACCGCGGCGGCGACGGTGAGCGCGAACTCCGTGAACAAACGCCCGGTGTTGCCGGTGGAGAAGGCGAGCGGCGCAAACACCGCGACCAGCGTGAGCGTCATGGCGATGACCGCGAAGGCGATCTCCTTGCTGCCCTCCAGCGCCGCCGCCAGTGGCGCCATGCCATGCTCGATGCGGCGCTGGATGTTCTCCAGCATCACGATGGCGTCGTCCACTACCAGGCCGATGGCGAGCACGAGCCCGAGCAGGGTGAGGATATTGATGGAGAAGCCCATCACATAGAGAAAAGTGAAGGCGCCGATCAGCGACACCGGGATGGTGACAATCGGAATCAGCGTGGCGCGCAGCGTGCGCAGAAACAAAAAAATCACCAGCACGACCAGCACCAGCGCCTCGATCATGGTGATGAGCACCGCCTCGATGGATTTTTCGATGAACAGCGATTGATCGAACGCCACCTTGAGTTTCATGTCTTCGGGCAGCGCCGCCGCGATCCTGGGCAGTTCATTTTTCACCGCCTGCGCCACGGACAGCGTGTTGGCGGTGGACTGCTTCACCACGCCGAGGCCCACGGCCGGATTGCCGTTCACGCGCACCGCGTTGCGCTCATCCGCCGGGCCGATCTCGGCGCTGCCCACATCGGAGAGGCGCACCGGATAGCCGCCCGTCTCGCGGATGATGATGCGGTTGAATTGTTCCGGCGTGCGCAGGTCGGTCTCGGTGAGCACGGTGAATTCGCGCTGGCTGCTCTCGATGCGCCCGGAGGGGATTTCCAGGTTCTGGTTACGCAGCGCGTCTTCCACATCCTGTGGTGTGAGCTGATACGCCGCGAGCCGGTCGCGGTCGAGCCAGATGCGCATCGCGTAGCGCCGCTCGCCGCCGATGATGACGCTCGCCACACCGGGCAGGGTCTGCAAGCGGTCCTTCACGATGCGGCTGGCGTAATCGGTGATCTCCAGCTGATTGTGGCGCTCGCTGGAAAATGCAATCCACATGATGGCCTGCGCGCCGGCTTCGATCTTTGCCACTACCGGCTCGTCCACATCGTCAGGCAGCCGCGCGCGCGCGCGCGCAACACGGTCGCGCACGTCGCTCGCGGCGGCGTCGGGCTCGCGCGTGCGCGCGAACTCCACCGTGATCTGGCTCACCTCTTCGCGGCTGGTGGACTTGATGGTCTTGACGCCTTCGATGCCGGCCAGAGTGTCTTCCAGTGGGCGTGTCACCTGGCTTTCGATCACTTCCGCGCTCGCGCCGGTGTATACGGTGCGCACCGATACGATAGGCGCGTCGATGTTGGGATATTCGCGTACCGTGAGGCGCTGGTAGGAGATGATGCCGACCAGGACGAGCAGCAGGCTCATCACGGTGGCGAGCACCGGCCGACGGATGGAAAGGTCTGACAGTGTCACGGTGCGCGCGCGGCAGCAGCGGCGCCCGCCGTGATAATGTGCACCGGCGCGCCGTCACGCACCTTGGTTTGTCCCGCGGTGATCACCGTTTCGCCCGCCTTGAGGCCCTGCACGATTTCCACATGGCCCTCGCTGCGTTGCCCGATCAGCACCTTGGTCTGCACGGCCTTGCCGTCTACCACGCGATAGACGAATTGCGTATCGCCCACGGGGAGCAGCGCCTGCTCCGGAACCAGCACTGCGTCGGGGCGGCTTTCCAGCACCAGCGACACGCGCGCGAACATGCCTGGACGCAGGCGTAAATCGGGATTCGGGATGCGTGCCCGCAGCAGTATCGTGCGTGTTTGTTCGTCGATGCGCGGATCGATGGCGTAGAGCGTGCCGCTGAAGCTGCGCTCCGGATACGCGTCCACCCGCAGGGTGACTTCCTGCTCCGGCTTGATCGACGCGAGATAGGTTTCAGGCGCGCGGAAATCGAGTTTCAGCGCGTGGATGTCTTCCAGATTGACGATGTCCTGCCCTTCCTTGATGTAGTCGCCCACGCTGACCTGGCGCAGGCCGAGCACGCCGGCAAAGGGGGCGGTGAGGCGGGTCTTCGCGATGCGCGCTTCCTGCAGCGCCATGCGCGAGCGGGACTCATGGAGTTTCTGCAGTGCCTCGTCATAATTTTGCTGGCTCAGCAATTTTTTCTCGAACACATCGCGCGCCCGTGCAAAATTCAGCTCACTGAGTTTTACCGTCGCGGCGCTCTCGGCGAGTTGGGCGCGCTGTTCCGCATCGTCGAGCCGGATCAGTTCGGCGCCCGCCTTTACGGCCTCGCCCTCGGTGAAATGAATGGCGGCGATACGGCTGACGATTTCGGAGCGCACCACGACCGACTCATTGGCGCGCAGCGAACCCACCGCGCTGATGACGCGGTTGGCGGCGCCGGTGCGTACCGCGACGGCCTCCACGGGCAAGGCCATTGCGCCCGGCGGCCCGCCGCCACCCGGCCCTGCGCTGTGGCCTTGTTTGCTACCGTCACCGCATGCGCTCAATGCGCCCAGCGCCAGCAGTACGTAAAACAGTCTCACTGTATTCATATTGTTATTGGCAGTGGTGGTGTAATAGTTGGTGGGTTGATCGTCAGCAACCGCGACACGCCGGATGCGTGCGTCTACAACACAAAGGCCTGCGGCTGTGGCGCGTTGATGAGTGCGGGCACGCAGGTTTCAAACAGGCTCTCGCGTGTCCACTCGGCGGGTCCCACGCGCGTGATGAGCAAGGTCTCCATGCTCGGCGCCCGACCGACAATCATGAACAAACGTCCGCCTGCGTTAAGCTGCTGCTGAAAGACGTCCGCAAACAGCGGCAGCGAGCCGGTAACGGCTATGACATCATAAGGAGCGTGTTGGTTCCAGCCGCACGCCGCGTCACCCGTTTCCAGCGTGACGTTGCTGATGCCATGGGCTGCGAGTTTTTGCTGGGCGGATGCGGTGAACTCCGCGAAGATGTCCACGCTGTAAACGTGGCGGCCGGAGCGGGCGAGCAGCGCCGTGAGATAACCGCTGCCGGTGCCGATCTCCAGTATCGTATCGGAAGGTTGAATGGCCAGCGCCTGCAACAGCCTTGCCTCGAGCCTCGGCGGCATCATCACCTGACCGTGGCCGAGCGGAATCTCGGTATCCGCGAAGGCGAGTTTGCGCTGGGCGGGTGGCACGAAGTCCTCACGCGGCACCTGTGGCAGCAGCTCCAGCACGCGCGGGTCGAGTACTTCCCAGGGACGGATCTGCTGCTCGATCATGTTGTAGCGGGCTTGTTCCATATTCATGGTGGTGTAACTTTTGGTGGGTTGAAAATCGAGCCACCAAGGTTACTGACAAGGGGCGCCGTATGCAAGGCAGACGCTTGCAAAGCGCCCAGCTATCGGCTACGGTGAGACAGCGGCTAGGGGTGCCTGCACGTTCGTCAAGGGCGGCAGGCTGAGAGAAGAACCCTTTGAACCTGATCCAGCCAACACTGGCGTAGGAAAGCGGCGTGCAGCCTTCCTGCGCCCATGACATTCGTAAAGGTGAACCATGAGCGCACTTCCCGAAAACTTTCTAAGCAAGACCGTCGCCGTCGATGAGGCGGTGACGCGACCGTTTCCCAATTCGCGCAAGATTTATGTGCCGGGCAGCCGTCCCGATATCCGTGTGCCGATGCGCGAGGTGAGCCTCTCCGATACGCCGTCGAGCTTCGGCGCTGAACAGAATGCGCCGCTGCCTGTGTACGACACCTCCGGCCCTTACACCGATCCTGCGGCTGAAATCGATCTGCGCAAAGGGTTGCCGCCGCTGCGCGAGGCGTGGATCGAGGAACGTGGCGATACGGAAAAGCTGGGCGCGACAAGTTCGGCCTACGGGCGCGAGCGCGCCGCCGATGCGCGGCTGGTCCATTTGCGTTTTGCCCACATCCGCGCGCCACGGCGCGCGAAGATGGGCGGGAACGTCACGCAGATGCACTACGCGCGGCAGGGCATCATCACGCCGGAGATGGAGTACATCGCGCTGCGTGAAAATATGCTGCGCGAGCAGGGCCTGCCGAATCAGCAGCATCCGGGCGAGTCCTTCGGCGCCGCGATCCCGCCGCACATCACGCCGGAATTTGTGCGTGACGAGGTCGCGCGCGGGCGTGCCATCATCCCTGCCAATATCAATCATCTCGAACTTGAGCCGATGATCATCGGGCGCAATTTTCTGGTCAAGATCAACGCCAACATCGGCAACTCCGCGGTCACTTCCAGTATCGAAGAGGAAGTGGAGAAAATGGTCTGGTCCACACGCTGGGGCGGCGATACAGTGATGGATTTGTCCACCGGCAAAAACATCCACGAGACGCGCGAATGGATTATCAGAAACTCGCCCGTACCTATCGGCACCGTTCCGATTTATCAGGCGTTGGAAAAGGTCGACGGTAAGGCGGAAGACCTCACCTGGGAGATTTTCCGCGACACGCTGATCGAGCAGGCCGAGCAGGGCGTGGATTATTTCACCATACATGCCGGTGTGCGGCTGGCCTATGTGCCGCTTACCGCCAAGCGTGTCACCGGCATCGTTTCGCGCGGCGGTGCCATACTGGCCAAGTGGTGCCTCGCGCATCACAAGGAAAATTTCCTCTACACGCATTTCGAAGACATCTGCGAAATCATGCAGGCCTACGACGTTTCATTCTCGCTCGGCGACGGCTTGCGCCCAGGCTCGATCGCGGACGCCAACGACGCCGCACAGTTTGCCGAACTCGAAACACTGGGCGAGCTGACCCAGATCGCATGGAAGCACGACGTGCAGACCATGATCGAAGGCCCCGGCCACGTGCCGATGCATCTGATCAAAATCAACATGGAAAAACAGCTCGCGGAATGCGGCGAAGCGCCGTTCTACACGCTGGGGCCGCTCACCACCGACATCGCGCCGGGTTATGACCACATCACCTCCGCCATCGGCGCGGCAATGATCGGCTGGTACGGTTGTGCCATGCTGTGCTACGTCACGCCCAAGGAACACTTGGGGTTGCCGGACAAAAACGATGTGCGCGAAGGCATCATCGCCTACAAGATCGCCGCGCACGCCGCCGACCTCGCCAAGGGCCACCCCGGCGCGCAACTGCGCGACAACGCGCTCTCCAAGGCGCGCTTCGAGTTCCGCTGGGAGGACCAGTTTAACCTCGGCCTCGACCCGGAGCGTGCGCACGAATATCACGACGAAACCCTGCCCAAGGAATCCGCCAAACTCGCGCACTTCTGCTCCATGTGTGGCCCGCATTTCTGTTCGATGAAAATTACGCAGGACGTGCGTGACTACGCCGCGCAGAAAGGCATCGAGAATGCCGAGCTCGCGCTGGAGCAAGGCATGCAGGAAAAGTCCGCAGAGTTCGCCAAGCAGGGTGGGCAGGTGTACAGCAAGGCGTAAAGTAGTGCGAGCGAATGGAAGTGATGGTGTCGATATTGGCGAGGCCTGCTTTATTCATCCTATACTTACTGGTGTCAGCACCATCGTGTCGTTACCGAAGATGTCGATCACTTTCACGGCGGCGGTCGAGGACGATGATGTTGGGTGCGATCAGGAGGAAATTTCGCGCGAGTGTCGAATCTGTTTCGTAAAGCTTGTGAAAAAAGCTCCAGGCAATGAGCAGCGACAGCACCTTGGTCTTGCCCGCGCCGGTGGCCATCTTCACCACGTAACGCGGCCAGTCCTCGTCGAACATGTTGGTGGACACGGCACCTGATGCGTCGAACCGGAGCAGGTCGAATTTATCCCTGACCTTGCGCACATCATGCAACCAGATCACCGTTTCCACCGCCTCGCGCTGGGCAAAGTAGTAGCGAAACGGAGACAGCGTACCATCGGCCTGCTCGGCCAAGTGTTCGGTTCCGAACCACCAGTTCAGGAGTGCGCGCGATGTATCCGAAGCACCCGCATAACCCGCAGCCCGCCACGCTGAAACCTCGCTGCGAATCTTGGCAACCAGCGGCGGCAACAGTTTTTCATAGGCCGTGCTTCGAAGCTCCTCCGCCGCCGGAAACCAGCGCTGCTCCGGCAGCAGTTCGGCAAAGGGCGATTTCGGGAATTCAGGGTGAAGCGCCATGGGTCACCAATCGTTGTCCTTTATCACGATCAGGGTACTCGAGATGTCTGGCTTCAATCGAGTACTATTTTTCATGGGTGGGTGGGCTATATAAAGGCAAGGGTATTTAAATCAGAGGCTGTATATACTACAGTTTCCTGTGTTTCTACACAGTGCGACCATCAACGTCAACCCTTGATAGCACAGCACGTGCTGCCCAACTATCAGGAGAGTAGTGAGTGCAACAGGTGCTGAAATTACTGCCAGATAGCCATGCGTACCCTCTACCCCAACATCAAGACCTACGTCGAGCACAGCTTGACGGTGATGCCGCCGCACGTGCTGCACGTGGAAGAATGCGGTAACCCGAAAGGTATCCCGGTGTTGTTTGTGCACGGCGGGCCGGGGGCGGGGTGCGAGCCTTATCACCGGCGCTTTTTTAATCCCGAAGTGTACCGCATCATTTTGTTCGACCAGCGCGGCAGCGGGCGCTCCACGCCGCATGCCGGGCTTGAGGGCAACACCACGCAGGCGCTGGTGGCGGACATGGAATATATCCGCACGCATCTCGGCATCGAACGCTGGGTGTTGTTCGGTGGCTCCTGGGGTTCGACGCTTTCACTGGTGTATGCGGAGACTCACCCCGAGCGTGTGCTGGGGCTGATTCTGCGCGGCATTTTTTTGTGTCGCCCGCGCGAGATCGAATGGTTTTATCAGGAGGGCGCGAGCCGCATCTTTCCGGATTACTGGCGGGATTTCCTGCGCCCGATCCCGCAGGAAGAGCGCGGCAATATGGTGCAGGCCTATCATCGTGTGCTGACCGGCCCTAACGAGGTGGCGCGCATGGCGGCGGCCAAGGCGTGGTCGGGCTGGGAAGGGCGCACCCTCACCCTGGTCGAAATCCCCGCTGTGGTGAGCCACTTTTCCAACGCGCACACGGCACTCAGCCTCGCGCGCATCGAATGTCATTACTTCATGCACGACAGTTTTCTGGAGCCCAACCAGATTCTGCGCGATGCGCACAGGCTTAAGGATATTCCCGGCGTGATAGTGCACGGGCGCTACGACATGGTGTGTCCGCTGGAGAGCGCGTGGGAATTGCATCAGGCTTGGCCGCAGGCGGAATTCAAGATCGTTGCCGGCGCGGGGCACGCGGCGAGCGAACGCGGCACGACGGATGTGCTGATTCGGGCGGCAGACGATATGGCGCAGCGCTGTAACAGGAAAGGAACCTCTGATTAATTCAGAGGTTTCTGCGCTACAGGGATGTAGCGCCCTTTTTCAAATACGTAAGTATTTGAAAAATGAAGAAAAGAAAAAATCACATTTTTGCTTTTCGTGCTCTGATAGTTCCTGGATGGAATTATTCAGAGCTTCCGAAAGTCACATGATGGCGTTGTTGCAGCGTGTGACGCAGGCGCAGGTGGAAGTGGAAGGGGTTGCCATCGCGCGCATCGATGCGGGATTGCTGGTGTTTGTCGGTGTCGAGCGTGATGACACCGAGGCAGAGGCCGACCGCCTGGTGGAGCGCGTGCTCGGTTACCGTGTGTTTGCAGATGAGCAGAACAAAATGAATCGCAGTCTGCGCGACATCGGCGGCGGGCTGCTGCTGGTGCCGCAGTTCACGCTCGCGGCGGATACGCACAAGGGCATGCGTCCCAACTTCACGCCGGCGGCGGCACCTGAGGCCGGTGCACGTTTGTTTGAGGGTGTGGTGCGTAAGGCGCGCGCGGATTACGACAAGGTCGAGTGCGGCCGTTTCGGGGCGGACATGCAGGTGAGCCTCGTCAACGATGGGCCGGTGACGTTTCTACTGCGCGTGACGCCGTAAGCGTGCAGCCTGAATACATTACAAATAGTCGAACAACGTTAAACGTTGCACCTTGGCGAATGACTGCTGCGCGGCCTGCAACGCAAGCAGTTGCGCGTTGAGCTGGCTGGCGGCACTGGCGTAGTCGAGATCCTGCACGGAGGAAAGCGTTTGCTGGAGTTGCAGCGTGTAGGCGTCATTCGCCGCTTTCTGGCTGTCAATGGCATTGATGCGCGCACCTACGCCGGAGAGGGTAACCAGTACGCTGTTCGCCGACTGATCGATATCGGTGAGCGCGCGGTTCATGGCGTTGTTGAATCTCGCCTGTCCGGCCGCGCCGTTCACCGGTGTCTCCAGCGCCACGGCTATAGTGGCCGCGCTCGACCGCGAGATGCGCAAACAGTAAAACGTCGCCCTGAAATATAGGCTGGCCTGCATCTATGTTGGTCGGGGTGAGAGGGTGAGGCACGAAGTGCCGAACGCACGGCGCTTGGAGCGCAGGGCCGGGAATCCGATCACCCAACATGGGTGAGCCGCGAAGCGGCCCCAGACAGCACAGGATGTGCTGTCTGGGGCCGGTTTAAGAAATTGAAGTTGCGCCAGGGACGGCAAAGACGAAGATCATAGATGCTATGTTGGTCGGGATGAGAGGATTTGAACCTCTGGCCCCTAGCTCCCGAAGCTAGTGCTCTACCAAGCTGAGCTACACCCCGTTAAAACAGTGACAAGTAGCAAGTTTCAAGCTAAAACAACTTGCCACTTACTGCTAATAGCTGCGGTTTGCGGAAAATTCGGCAAGCGCCATGAGGGCGTCTTTGTAAGGCGATCCGGGTAACGCCGCAAGCGCTGCGCTGGCCTTGGCCGCCTCCGCCTTTGCCGAGCGCGCAGTGTACGCGATGGCCCCGGTGGATTCAATGGCGGCGGTGACGAGCACGATGTGCTCGCGGCCACCGCTTTCGACCGCGCGGCGCAACAGCGCCTGTTGCTCCGGCGTGCCTGTGCGCAGGGCGTGGATCAGGGGCAGCGTGGGCTTGCCCTCGGCCAGATCGTCGCCCACGTTTTTCCCCATCTGCGCGGACGCCGCGCTGTAATCGAGCACATCATCCACCAGCTGGAACGCCGTGCCGAGATGCATGCCGTAGGCCGCCAGTGCCTGCTGCAGCGCCGGCGGCTGGCGCGCGAGCACGGCGCCCAGTTGCGCCGCGGCCTCAAACAGTTTTGCGGTCTTGCAGCGGATCACCTCCAGATAGCGCTGCTCGGTGGTGTCCGGGTCGTGACAGTGCAGCAGTTGCAGCACCTCGCCTTCCGCGATGACGTTGGTGGTGTGCGCGAGAATTCTCATCACCTGCATCTCGTTCGCCTCCACCATCATCTCGAACGCGCGCGAATACAGAAAGTCGCCCACCAGCACGCTCGCCTCGTTGCCCCACACGTGGTTGGCAGTTTCCTTGCCGCGCCTCAACTCCGAGCCGTCCACCACATCGTCATGCAGCAGCGTCGCGGTATGGATGAATTCGATCACGGCGGCGAGGGCGATGTGGCCGCTGCCCTGATAGCCGCAGGCACGGGCGGCGAGCAGCACCAGCATCGGGCGCAGACGCTTGCCGCCGCTGTTGACGATGTAGCCCCCCACCTGATTGATGAGCACCACGCCGGACGAGAGCCGCTGCTGGATCAGGGCGTTCACCGCGCGCATGTCCTCTGCGACGAGGCTGTGGATGTCCTCTAACGTCATAGGCCGAAGTCTGGGGAAAGGGGGGAGGCCATGCTATCAGGCCGCCCCGGAAAATGCAGCAGCCCCGCGTGATAAAGTCAGGATCAGTTTGACCTGGCGCGGCAGAGGCACTACAATTACAGGCTTGATGAATGGCAGGCAGTGCGGGAGAAGGGTATGTACGCAGTTATTGAAACCGGCGGCAAGCAGTACCGGGTAACCGAGGGCGCCACTGTGCGCGTTGAGCTGCTGCCTGCGGAGCAGGGCGCGTCGGTCGATTTCGATCAGGTGTTAATGGTAGGTGAAGGCGCCGAGGTCCAGGTGGGTGCGCCCTACGTCAAGGGCAGCAAGGTGACTGCGACTGTTACTGCGCATGGCCGTGGCGACAAGATACGCATTATCAAATTCCGTCGCCGCAAGCATTACGCCCGTACCCAGGGTCACCGCCAGAGCTACACCGAGCTCCAAATCACCGGCATCACTGCGGGCAAGTAATACACTCTTAACAAGGTAGATCACCATGGCACATAAAAAAGCAGGCGGCAGTACCCGTAACGGCCGCGACTCCCAATCCAAGCGCCTCGGCGTCAAGTGCTTCGGCAGCGAGCGCGTTGTCGCGGGCAATATCATCGTGCGCCAACGCGGCACCGCCTATCACCCCGGCGTCAATGTAGGCCTGGGCAAGGATCACACACTTTTTGCCGTGGCCGATGGGCAGGTGAAGTTCGAAATCAAGGGCCCACTCGGCCGCCGCGTCGTGAGCGTAGTGCCGCATTAACAAAGCAGGTGGGCGTGCCAGCTGTAAAAAAGCCCCTTGCGTTGGGGCTTTTTTTTGTCTGGCGGATGATGCTGTGGCCGGGCGGGGCGGACAGCTCCTTATAAACTCATAAGTTAGGGCTACACTTCCCGACGCCTCCCGCCCCCAGCTTGAACGGGGGGTGTGGGTGGAGTAAACACGGTAATATACAGGAGACACACTAACGGTGGCACGTCGTTAGTGTGTCTCCTGTATAATGTAGCCAATTCAGATTGCGAAAGTGGCGAAATTGGTAGACGCGCTGGCTTTAGGTGCCAGTGGGGCAACCCTTGAGAGTTCGAGTCTCTCCTTTCGCACAGACATGCCAGCGAGGAATATTTACCATGCACGTATCCATTGAAACCACCGCCGGACTTGAGCGCCGGATGACTGTCGAACTTCCCGAGGAGCTGGTAACGCAGGCCGTGCAGAATCGGCTCCGGTCGTTTGCCCGCACCGTGCGTATGGACGGCTTTCGTACCGGCAAGGTACCGCTCAAGGTGGTGGAGAAAAAGTTCGGCAAGCAGATGCTGGGCGAGGTGCTGGGTGACCTGATGCAGAAGAGTTTCCAGGAGGCCGTGCAGCAGCAAAGCCTGCGCCCTGCGGGCGGGCCGCGCATCGAGTCGCGCACCGCGACGCAGGGTCAGGGGCTGGCCTACAGCGCCGTCTTTGAGGTATACCCGGACATCAGTTGGGGTGCCTTCAGCGCGCTCAAGGTGGAAAAGCCGGTGGCCAGCATCACCGAGGAAGACATAGCCACCATGCTGGAGACGCTGCGTAACCAGCGTCGCACCTGGAGCAAGGTCGAGCGCGGAGCGGTGCAGGGTGACCAGTTGCAGGTGACGTTCACCACCCGCATTGGCGGCGGCGAGCCGCACGGCGAAGTCGACAAGCCGCACGCATTCACGGTGGGCTCCAACGCGCCGGAATTCGACCGGCAACTGCTGGGCGCACAGGCCGGACAGGCACTCACCGTCCATTACCAGTTCCCCGCCGACTACCAGAATCCGGATTTGGCGGGCAAGCCGGTGGAGTATGCGATTCAGGTGATCTCGGTCTCCGAGCCGGTGCTGCCGGCGCTGGACGAGGAGTTTGTCCGGTCGATGGGCGTGGCGGAGGGCACGCTGGAGGCCTTGTGCCGTGAGGCGCGCAACAACATGCAGCGTGAAATGGATCAGGCGGCCCGGACCAGGACCAAACAGCAATTGATGGAGGCCTTGCTCAAGGCCTATCCCATCGAGGTGCCCAAGGCCTTGATGGAACATGAAATCGACCAGCTGCAGGCGCAGGCACGCAACCGTCTCGGCGTTCAGGGCGGCGGCGCCCGTGTCGCAGATATGCCGCGCACAGAGTTTGAGGCCGCCGCACGCCGCCGCGTGACTTTGGGTCTGTTGTTCAGCGATATTGCACTGCGTGAGGGTATCAAGCCCGATGCGGCGCATGTGCGCGGCCTGATCGAGGGTATCGCCGCCACCTACCAGGATCCGGCTGAGGTGATAAGCTGGTATTATCGCAATGCAGAAGAGCTGGCGCGCATCGAGTCAATGGCGCTGGAAGACCAAGTGGTGGAGTGGCTGCTGGCGCAGGCCGAGGTGCGCGAAGTGCCCACTACTTTTTCCGCGCTGCTGAATCCGGGTGCTGTTGACTCATAAGGAACCTCTGATTTAATCAGAGGTTCCTGCGGTGCAGGGATGCACCGCCATTTTTCAAACACGGAAGTGTTTGAAAAATGAAGAAAAGCACCATAAATAATCTTATAGCCACGTTTTTGCTTTTCGTGCTCTGAGAAGTCCATGATGGACTTATTCAGAGCTTCCATAAGTCAGTAAGTAAGGCTACGCTTCCCGCTACGTCATCGCCCCTTGTTTAGGGGGCGGGACAGGGTGGGGGTAAGTAAAACAGGGTGCTTGCTCAGGAGGCGCATCACTTAACATTGTCGCCTTAACTTTGTGACTCCTGAGCAAGAAGCTCAAGGATAGGGCATGTTGACCGATACCCAATATATGAGAACCGATGCCGTGACCAACCTCAATCTCGTACCCATGGTCGTAGAGCAGTCGCCCCGAGGCGAGCGCGCCTACGACATCTATTCGCGCCTGCTCAAGGAGCGCGTGATCTTTCTGGTGGGCCAGGTGGACGACTACAGCGCCAACCTGATCGTGGCGCAGCTTTTGTTTCTGGAGTCGGAGAATCCGGACAAGGATATTCATCTCTACATCAATTCGCCCGGCGGTGTGGTGAGCGCGGGGCTGTCGATCTACGACACCATGCAGTTCATCAAGCCGGATGTGAGCACCATGTGCATCGGCCAGGCGGCGTCTATGGGTGCGCTGCTGCTGGCGGGCGGCGCCAAGGGCAAGCGTTATTGCCTGCCGCACTCGCGCCTCATGATCCACCAGCCGCTGGGCGGTTTCCAGGGCCAGGCCACCGACATCGACATCCATGCGCGCGAGATACTGGCGGTGCGCGAGCGCCTCAACAAGATTCTGGAGAAGCATACCGGTCAGGCGCTGGAAAAGATTCAGCGCGATACCGACCGTGATAATTTTATGGACGGGCACGCCGCAGTGAAGTATGGTTTGATTGACGCAGTGATGGCGGAACGCGAAACTAAGAAGGCGTGAACAACTTGGATATGCGAGGCCAGCGATGATCGAGGATAAACACGGCAAGGGCGGTGGCAGCGACAAGCTGCTGTATTGTTCTTTCTGCGGCAAGAGCCAGCATGAGGTGCGCAAACTCATCGCCGGTCCCTCGGTCTATGTGTGTGACGAGTGCGTGGAGTTGTGCAACGACATCATCCGCGAAGAGGTGCAGGAGAAATCCACGCTCGCCAAGGGCAAGTTGCCCGCGCCGCATGAGATCAAGAAAATCCTCGACGACTACGTGGTTGGCCAGACGCACGCCAAGAAGGTGCTGTCGGTCGCGGTGTACAACCACTACAAGCGTCTCGATGCGGGACTGAAGAAGGAAGACGTCGAACTGTCCAAGAGCAACATCCTGCTCGTCGGCCCCACCGGCTCGGGCAAGACACTGCTCGCCGAGACTCTCGCGCGGCTGCTGAACGTGCCGTTTGCCATTGCCGATGCTACTACGCTGACCGAGGCCGGCTATGTGGGCGAGGATGTGGAGAACATCATCCAGAAGCTGCTGCAAAAGGCCGAGTACGATGTGGAGAAGGCGCAGACTGGCATCGTCTATATCGACGAGATTGACAAGATTTCGCGCAAGTCCGACAATCCCTCGATCACGCGTGACGTGTCCGGCGAAGGCGTGCAGCAGGCGCTGCTCAAGCTGATCGAAGGCACCATCGCATCGGTGCCGCCGCAGGGCGGGCGCAAGCACCCGCAGCAGGAGTTTTTGCAGGTCAACACCGCCAACATCCTGTTTATTTGCGGCGGTGCATTTTCCGGCCTCGACAAGATTATCCGCGACCGCTCGGAGCGCGGCGGCATCGGCTTCTCCGCCGATATCAAGAGCAAGGACGACAAGAAGAGTGCGAGTGAAATCCTGCGCACGGTGGAGCCGGAAGACCTGGTTCGCTACGGTCTTATTCCCGAATTCGTCGGACGTCTGCCGGTGGTGGCGGCGCTGGAAGAGCTCGATGAGGAGGCGCTGATGCGCATCCTCACCGAACCGAAAAACGCCATCGTCAAGCAGTTCATGAAACTGTTTGAGATGGAGGGCACCCAGCTCGAATTTCGTGAAGACGGTCTGAATGCCGTGGCGCGCAAGGCGCTGGAACGTAAGACCGGCGCGCGCGGCTTGCGCTCGATTCTGGAGCGTGCGCTGCTCGACACCATGTACACCCTGCCGTCGATGAACCACGTGAGCAAGGTGGTGGTGGACGCGAGCGTCATCAACGGACAAAGTGAGCCGCTCATGATGTATGAGGGCGCCGAGCAGCAGCGCGCAACACCGCGCTGATCTCGCCCCTTGATTTACCGGCGCGCGGCCCGCATCTCGATAGTCAACGACCCTTAAGTTAACGAGCTACGCCATGCCGACTGAAGCTACCGACCTGACACCTGCCGGATCCCCCGTGATCCCCGTACTGCCGTTGCGCGATGTGGTGGTCTATCCCCACATGGTGATCCCGCTGTTCGTCGGGCGCGCCAAGTCGATCAAGGCCCTTGAGGCCGCGATGGCGGGCAACAAACACATCCTGCTCGTTGCGCAAAAGAGCGCCGCGCTGGACGAACCGCAGACCCAGGACATCTACGAGATTGGCACGCTCTCCAGCATCCTGCAGCTGCTCAAGCTGCCGGACGGTACTGTGCGCGTGCTGGTGGAAGGCAGCGAGCGCGCCCGCGTGCTGCACTTCCTCGACCACGAGGACTATTTCACGGCGCAGGTCGCCACCTTCCCCCCCAAAGCGCTGGATGAGCGTGAGGCCGAAGTGCTGGCGCGCTCGCTGCTCGACCAGTTCGACCAGTACGTCAAGCTCAACAAGAAAGTGCCGCCGGAAATCCTGTCATCGCTGGCAAGCATTGATGATCCGGGCCGTCTGGCCGATACCGTGGCGGCACACATGACGCTGCGTATCGAGGAAAAGCAGCACATCCTGGAGATGGTGACGCCGCGTGAGCGCCTCGAACACCTGATCGGGCTGCTGGAACGCGAGCTCGATCTGCTGCAGGTGGAGAAGCGCATCCGCGGGCGCGTCAAGCGCCAGATGGAAAAGAATCAGCGCGAGTACTATCTGAACGAACAGATGAAGGCCATCCAGAAGGAGCTGGGTGACCTCGACGAGGCGCCGAACGAGATCGATGAGCTCACCCGCAAGATCAAGCAATCCGGCATGCCCAAGGAGGCGCGCAAAAAGGCCATGGCGGAGCTCGCCAAGCTCAAGATGATGTCACCGATGTCCGCCGAGGCGACCGTGGTGCGCAATTATCTGGACTGGCTGGTGAGCGTACCGTGGAAGAAGCACACCAAAATCAGCCACGAGCTGACGCGCGCCGAAGAGGTGCTGGAAACCGATCACTACGGCCTGGAGAAGGTCAAGGAACGCATCCTCGAATACCTCGCAGTACAGCAGCGGGTCAACAAGCTGAAGGGCCCTATCCTGTGCCTGGTGGGCCCCCCCGGCGTGGGCAAGACCTCGCTCGGGCGTTCCATCGCGCGCGCCACCAACCGCAAGTTCGTGCGCATGTCGCTGGGCGGCGTGCGCGACGAGGCCGAGATTCGCGGCCACCGCCGCACCTATATCGGTTCGATGCCGGGCAAGATCATTCAGAACCTGGCCAAGGTGGAAACGCGCAACCCGCTGTTCCTGCTCGATGAGATCGACAAGATGGCGATGGATGTCCGGGGCGATCCGGCATCTGCCCTGCTCGAAGTGCTCGATCCGGAGCAGAACCACGCCTTCAACGATCATTATCTGGAAGTGGATTACGACCTCTCCAACGTGATGTTCGTGGCGACGGCCAACACGCTGAACATCCCGGCGCCGCTGCTCGATCGCATGGAGGTGATCCGTCTCTCCGGCTACACCGAAGATGAAAAGCTCAACATCGCGTTGCGTTATCTGATTCCCAAGCAGATCGGCAACAACGGCCTCAAGGCGAAGGAAATCGCTTTCAACGAGGCGGCGATCCGCGACATTATCCGCTATTACACGCGTGAGGCCGGCGTGCGCAACCTGGAGCGCGAGATATCCAAGGTGTGCCGCAAGGTGGTGAAGGAGGTTTCGCTCCAGCCGGGCAAGCGGCGCGCGGTGATCGGCGTGCGCAATCTGGACAAATACCTCGGTGTGCGCCGTTTCCGCTTCGGGCGCGCCGAGGCGCACGATCAGATCGGCCAAGTCACCGGACTGGCGTGGACCGAGGCGGGCGGCGAACTGCTGACCATCGAAGCCGCGGTGGTGCCGGGCAAGGGCAACATCATCCGCACCGGTCAACTGGGTGACGTGATGAAGGAGTCCATCGAGGCCGCGCGTACCGTGGTGCGCAACCGCGCCGCCGTGCTCGGTATCGCGGGCGATGTGTTCGAAAAGAGCGATATCCATATCCACGTGCCGGAAGGTGCGACGCCGAAGGACGGTCCCAGCGCCGGTGTCGGGATGTGCACCGCACTGGTCTCCGTGCTCACGCGCATTCCGGTGCGCGCCGATGTGGCGATGACCGGCGAGATCACGCTGCGCGGCGAGGTGCTGCCCATAGGCGGTCTCAAGGAAAAGCTGCTGGCCGCACATCGCGGCGGCATCACCACGGTCATCATCCCCGAGGAAAATCGCCGCGACCTGGCGGATATCTCCAAAGAGGTGCAGCAACGCCTGAACATTCGTCCCGTGCGCTGGATAGATGAGGTGCTGAATATCGCATTGCAGCACATGCCGGAGCCGTTGCCGGAAAAGGCCGCAGTGGCGGTACAGCAGGAGAAGGCGGTCGAAGGCAAGGAAGGCAGCACGCCCACCACGCACTGAGGCGTGTGTATTTGCTTGACACGGCTTTCCGCCAGTTGGTATAAAGGCACAAGCTGTACTCATGAGCTCATTATTAAGACTACACACTCTCCGCCACGTCCCCGCCCCCTGTTGAGGGGGCGGGACAGGGTGGGGGTAGAGTAAACAGGGTTTTTACTCAGGAGGCACTTGGTCAGCAGTGTATCCTTACCTTGGGCCTCCTGAGTACGCAGCGTAATACCGGCCAATCATCTCAACCAGAAGGGAGATTCATCAGTGAATAAATCAGAATTAATCGATGCAGTTGCCGCGTCCGCCGACCTTTCCAAATCCGCCGCAGGTCAGGCAGTCGACTCCGTTGTTGCCGCAATCACCAAGGCGCTCAAGAAGGGCGACCGGGTGGCCTTGGTAGGCTTTGGCACTTTCCTGGTGCGCAAGCGTGCGGCACGCGCCGGACGTAACCCGCAAACCGGCGCCGCCATTAAGATCAAGGCCGCCAAGGTACCTGCCTTCAAGGCTGGCAAAGCCCTCAAGGATGCCGTAAACTAGGCGGCTTCCTTGGGTGCTTAGCTCAGTTGGTAGAGCGTCGCCTTTACACGGCGAATGTCGGGGGTTCGAACCCCTCAGCACCCACCAGCACAGCAAGGCACCTCTGCAAGTAAGGGATTTTTCCAGCAGCGGGGTGCGGCATTGCCGGGCAGCATGGGCAACGCCGCAACGCTGTGCTGGTGTGCTGTGCTGGTGTAATGGCCTGCTGGTAAGGCGGCAGCATTCAGGAGTGGTAGTTCAGCTGGTTAGAATACCTGCCTGTCACGCAGGGGGTCGCGGGTTCGAGTCCCGTCCACTCCGCCACTGTTACTGAATCAGTCAGTAAGTAAGATTACACTTTCCGCTACGTCCCCGTCCCCTGTTCAGAGGGTGGGACAGAGCCTGCCCCCGGCTCGAACGGGGGGTGGGGGTAGCGTAAACAGGGTTCACTCAGGAGTCACCCCATAAGCATGGTTGGCCTGTGTTGTGACTCCTGAGTCAGTGTCGAGAGGGCGTTCCCGTTGGGTGCGCCCTCTTTATATTTTCCAAGGTATCGCTCAAGACTGAATCAATGCTTCAGATACTCCGAGAGCGCGCCCAAGCATGGGCGGCGCGCGTCATCATCCTCCTGCTGATCGTACCGTTTGCCCTGTGGGGTATCCAGGAGTACGCCGGTACGGATGTCAATGTGAGTGTCGCCAGCGTCAACGGTACTGACATCGGGCAGCGCGATTTCCAGCAGGCCTATGAACAGGAGCAGCAACGCCTGAGGGGCTTGCTGGGCAAGGCCTTCGATCAGCAGCGTCTCGATGAAACCAAGCTCAAGCGCGCAACGCTTGACCGGCTGGTGGAGGACATCCTCGTCGAACAAGCGGCCACAGACGCCGGTCTGCGTGTCAGTAACGCCGGACTTGCCGCGCAGATACATGCCATGCCCGAACTGCTCGATAACGGGGTGTTTTCAAAAACGATTTATGAGCAGCGTTTACGCGCCATCGGTCTCACCCCGACGGCGTTCGAAAAGCGCCTGCGCCATGCGTTGCTCAGTGAGCAAATCAACAACGGCATTACAGCAAGCGCCATGGTCACGCCACGCGAACTCGACCGTGTGATCCGTCTCAGAGAGCAGCAGCGCGAGATTGGGTATCTGATTTTGCCGCTGGCGCGTTTCACCGCCGGCGCAGAGCCTGATGCCGCCGCGGTCAACGCCTATTATCAGCAGCAGCGCGAGCAATTCACGGCGCCGGAACAGGTGAGCGTCGACTATCTCGAACTATCGGCAGACGAACTCGCACAACGCATCACGCCCGACGAGCAGGAATTACGCAAGCTCTATGAAGAGCAGACGGCGAGCGCCCAGAGTTTTGAGGAGATGCGCGGCCAGCTGGAAAGCGATGCCCGCAAGCGCAAGGCGCAGCAACAATATTTTGAAAAGCTCGAAATACTCACCAATCTCGCGTACGAAAATCCGGACTCACTCGCTGTCGCCGCTGAACAACTGGGGCTTGGCGTGAAGCACAGCACGCTGTTTGCGCGCAGCGGGGGTGACGGCATTGCGGCCCACCCCAAGGTGGTCAACGCGGCCTTCAGTGACGAGGTCGTCGTGCGTGGATTCAACAGTGAGCCGATCGAGACCGGCGATCACCGCAGCGTGGTCTTGCGCATGAAAGAGCACAAACCTTCTGCCGTGCGTGCGCTGGATGAAGTGCGCCCGGCCATCGTGGAGCAATTGCGCCAGCAGGCCGCGCGTACGCGCGTACAGGCGGCGGGTGTGGCGCTACAGGCGCGTCTGAACAAGGGCGATGGCGTTGAGGCCGTAGCGAAAGAGTATGGTGTGGAATGGCTAAAGCCGGGGCTGATCCGCCGCGACACGGCCAAACTCAACGCCGCGCTGGTGCGCACGGCCTTCGGGCTGACGCGGCCTGAGTCCACTGCCGTCACCGTGGGCGGCGCGGCGCTGGCGTCAGGCGACTATGCCGTCGTTGCCGTCTATGCCGTGCGTGACGGTGACTCTGCCGCGCTCGATGCTGTGGCTCGTCTTCAGTTGCAACGCGAATTACAGCGTACCCAGGCGACAGCGGAATACCAGGGCTACTTGAACGGTCTCAAGCAGGCCGCGAAGGTTGTCCTGCATGCGGATAAACTCTGATCCCGTCATTGTCCCGATCTGTGTAATTTCTATGGCGCTGTTGCTTTTTGCTCCAGGCTGGAGTAAAAATCGCCGCGCATTGTGTGCCGGTAGTGAACCCGGCGCCACCGCACTGGTCTAAAAGTTGCACAGGATTAAAGTAAAGAGAGTATGGTGCCGATACCCAACATGAGTAGTGGCGGCGGAAAGTGGTGAACAGAAGATGCAGGAAGACAGCAACATGGTGAAGCAGGAGTGTCGGCTGGTAATCGAAAGCGTGCACGAGGACGGGCGCAAATTCCGTCCCAGTGACTGGATAGAGCGCATCTCCACAGCGCTCGCGAGCTTTGGCCCCGACCATCGCATTCACTACTCGAAGACCGCCCAACCGCGCATCGTCAACGGTGAGAAATGCCTGGTGGTGGACAAGGTGCTGCACGAGAAAGACCCGGCCGCGTTCGAATATATTCTCAATTTTGCCCGCACCAACCGCCTGAGGATACACGAGGAGTGCACGGATATTCCTTAGGGAAGCTCTGAATAATTCAATAACCGTCGTTCCCGCGAAAGCGGGAACCCAGTAAATCACTGAATTGTAAGCACTGGATTCCGGGCCTCCGCTACGCTGCGCCCGGAATGACGAATTATTCAGAGGTTCCTTAGTTAGAATGAGTCAGGGCCGGGTGGCTTGGTGTTTCGCCACCTCCTGGCTGATGGCCTGCACCCACTCTCCGATGATGGGAACGAATTCGATCTTGCCCAGCAGATAGCCGACCACAATAATCACCACGGTCAGCACCAGCGTACCGCCCATTACTGAACCAAGCCCCCAGGCCACACCGCCCAGGAAATTGTCGAGCAGCATTTTTCTCCGGGGGCGGTGAATGTCGTTGTGGTGTTCGGTGCCCATTACTCAGGAGATACGGCTGGCCATGTGTCTCCTGAGTAATAAAAACCCAGTTAACTCTACCCCCACCCTGTCCCGCCCCCTCAACAGGGGGTGGGAACGTGGCGGGGAGTGTGCCCTTAATAAGGCACTCATGGGTAAGTCGCATGACATAGCATCTGACCTCGGTCAGGGTGGCCTCAGGCCATTTGTTTTTCGCGGATCTCTTCCAGAATCTTGCAGTCGATGCACTGTGTGGCAGTGGGGCGGGCCTCCAGACGGCGGATGCCGATCTCCACGCCGCAGATGTCGCAGTAGCCGTACTCACCCATATCGAGACTCGTCAGCGCCTCGTCGATCTTCTTGATCAGCTTGCGCTCCCGGTCGCGGGCGCGTAACTCGAGGGTGATCTCTTCCTCCTGGCTGGCACGATCATTGGGATCCGGATAGTTGGCGGCCTCATCCTGCATGTGATGCACGGTGCGATCTACTTCCTCCATCAGCTGACGTTTCCAGGCGTGCAAAACGCGGCGGAAGTGTTCGACCTGCTTCTCATTCATGTACGCCTCGCCCTTGCGTTCCTGGTAAGGGGCGAAACCCAGCGCGGTGACTTGGGAAGATGTAGATGCTGGCCTGGGCGCAACAGGCTTCGCCGCTATTTTCTTGGGCGCCACCAAGGGTGCCCGCTTGAACTTGGGCAACGCCTTTTTGAGTGTGCTCGGCTTGGGCGCAGAGGCTTTGGCTTTAGCCTTAGCCTTGGGCTTGGATTTGGCGGGCGCAACTGCCTTCGGTTTCATCTTCGGCTTGGGCGAGGGAGCCTTGGCCTTGGTTTTGACGGGCGCCGCCTTGCGCGCTTTCGGTTTAGTCACTTTGGACTTTGCTGCGGGCATCAACTGCTCTCCTGAAACTGCAAATCAACGCTACTTTATAGCAAAAAACCACCCGCGTCACAATGTCTTCCTGACTCAAGGCAGGGCTGCGGTGTGGGTGACAGCGAGCCGGTGTTCGACTAAGCTGCACCGCTTTGCATGGGGGATTGGCATGAGTCATCTGGCGGCGCTCATTTTTGATGTGGACGGCACGCTGGCGGATACCGAGCGCGATGGCCATCGTGTGGCGTTTAATCGCGCCTTCGCCGAGGCGGGACTGGATTGGGCATGGGACGTGACTCTCTACGGTGAATTGCTGGCGGTGACCGGCGGCAAGGAGCGCATGCGCTTTTATCTCGAGCGTTATAACACCGGTTTCAAACACCCCGCCGATCTCGATGCCCTGATCGCGCGCCTGCACAACGCCAAGACGCGCCACTACACTGACATGCTGGCGCAGGGTGCGATCCCATTGCGTCCCGGCGTGCGCCGCCTGCTGGAGGAGGCGCGCACGGCGGGGCTGCGTCTTGCCATCGCCACCACCACCACGCCCGAGAATGTGGTCGCGCTGCTGGAACATGCGCGGCCGGCGATTCCGCTGGACTGGTTCGAGGTGATCGCTGCGGGCGACATTGTACCTGCGAAGAAACCGGCGAGTGACATTTATGACTATGCATTGCAGCAGTTGAAGCTCACTGCCGCAAAGTGCATCGCGTTCGAGGATTCCGCCAACGGCGTACGGTCTGCGCGCGGCGCGGGGCTGATGACGGTGGTTACACCCAATGACTACACGCACGACCACGACTTCAGCGGCGCGTGCCTGGTGCTGAGCGACCTCGGCGAGCCGGATGTGCCGTTTCGCGTATTGCAGGGCGAGGTTCCGCCGCAGCGCACCCTTGTGGATGTTGCGTTGTTACGCTGGCTGCACGCCGCCGGCTGAGGCAGACGCCGGCGCAGGCAACAGGCGCGTGCCGTGCAGCGCGAGCAGGGCCGCGCCGTAGGCGGCTTCGTGCTGCGCGGGTGTAATCAGCGGCACGCCCAACAGGCGCGCGCGCATGAGGCTCCACGGTTGGTTCGCCGCCCCGCCGCCCACGCTGCGCACCGACACGGGGTAGGGCGCGCCCAGTTCGGCGAGCACCTCATACGCGCGTTGCTCGATGCGCGCCATGCCTTCAAGCATGCCCTGAAAAAACTCGACGTCGTCGGCGGGACGTGGATCAAGGCGCGGCGCAAGCGCGGGATCATGGACCGGAAAGCGCTCGCCCGGTGCCACCAGCGGATAGTAGTCGAGGCCGGTGGGACGCTCGGGATGCAGGCGCGACGTCATCGCGGCGATCTGTTGCGGCGTGAAGAAATGCCGCAGCACCGCGCCGCCGCTGTTGGAGCCCGCGCCCGCAAGCCACAGGTCGCCCAGCCGGTGGCTGTATACGCCGTACTGCGGCGCAAAGATGGGTTTCTCCGAGAGTACTTTCATCACCAGCGTGGAGCCAAGCGAGGTGACCGCTTCGCCTACATGACGCGCACCGGTGGCGATGAAGGCGGCGGTGCTGTCGGTGGTGCCCGCGACGATGCGGGTGCCGGTACGCAGGCCGAATTGCGTGCTGGCGGCGGCACTCACCGTGCCGATGTCGGTGCCCGCGACGACCACCTGCGGCAACAACTCCCGGCGCACGCCGAGACGACTGAGCCAGTCCGGCCAGCGGCGCGCGATGACGTCGTAGCCGAGCTTGAGGCAATTGTGTGCGTCACTCACGCCGAGCGGAGCGCCGAGCTTCACTGCGAGCCAGTCCGCAGGCGTCAGCGCGTAGCGCGCGCGCGGCCCGAGGCTGGCCTGCAGGTGCATGAGCTTGGCGAGCGCGCTGGACGGCCCGTGGGCGCCGCTCGCGGCGGGCGCGACCTCGTCGATATAGCCCGCCTCGCACACGCTGCGTGCGTCGTTGTACATCAGCGCGTTGGCCAGCGGCTCACCGTAAGCGCTGCATAGCAGCAGCGTGCCGGAGGTGCCGTCAACGGCGAGCGCTGCTACCTGTTCCGCCGGGATGTGCTGAAACAGCTCTCGCAGCGCCAGCGTGAGCGCCTGCCACCACAGTGCGGGGTCTTGCTCCACGCGTGCGCCATCCCGTTGCGGCGCCGGCAGTGGGGCTGCGGCCTGGGCGCATACCGTACCCGCCGCGTCGATGGCGCACACACGGCAGGCCGAGGTGCCGAGGTCGATGCCTAGATACAGTGGCAAGTGGCGAGTGGCCAGTAGCTAGGGAAGGCTCACCGGCGTGGGCGGCGTCCAGGCGGGACTGCGGTGCTCTGCGCTGACGGTGGTATAGATGCCGCCGCGCACGTAGAACTCGGCGCGCACACGCAGGTAGTGCGGGGCGCAGGCGCGCACCAGGTCGTCCAGGATGCGGTTGGTCACCGCCTCGTGGAAGGCGCCCTCGTTACGGTAGCTCCACATGTACAGCTTGAGCGACTTGAGCTCGATGCAGTGCTCGTGCGGCACATAATGGATGAATATCGTGGCGAAGTCGGGCTGGCCGGTCTTGGGGCACAGACAGGTAAACTCCGGCACCCGCATCTCAATGGTATAATCCCTTTCCGGCATGGGATTGGTGAAGGTTTCGAGTTCTTTGCTGGGCTGGGTGGGCATGATTGTGCTCTTGTGTTAGCTTTGCAGCCAATTTGATTTCGCACCACGCGATATAAAATCGCGCGGGCGACCAAAGGGGAGAGCTGCACTTCTCCCCTTTGGAAACCCCAAGGCTTTGAGTCCGCAGCAAGCTGCGGGGTATGTAATAATAACCTAAATCCTCCCTTACTTTAATTCCGATGCGTCTTACTAAGATCAAGCTGGCCGGGTTCAAGTCATTTGTAGACCCGACGACACTGCATTTGCCGAGCAATCTGGTGGCCATCGTGGGCCCGAACGGCTGCGGCAAATCCAACATCATCGACGCGGTGCGCTGGGTGATGGGCGAGGGCTCGGCCAAGAGCCTGCGCGGCGAATCCATGGCCGATGTGATCTTCAATGGCGCCAGCGGACGCAAGCCAGTGGGCCAAGCCGTCATCGAACTCGTATTCGACAACAGCGACGGCGGCCTCGGCGGGCCTTACGCGCAGTACTCCGAGGTGTCGATCCGGCGCCAGGTCGGCCGCGACGGCCAGTCCGATTATTTCCTCAACGGTACGCGCTGCCGCCGGCGCGACATCACCGACCTCTTCCTCGGCACCGGCCTCGGCTCGCACAGCTACGCCATCATCGAGCAGGGCATGATCTCGCGCCTGATCGAGGCCAAGCCCGACGACCTGCGCGTGTTGCTGGAGGAAGCGGCGGGCGTATCCAAATACAAGGAGCGTCGGCGCGAGACGGAAAACCGCATGGGCCACACGCGCGAAAATCTGGCGCGCATCAGCGACGTGCGCGAAGAACTCGGCAAGCAACTGGAGCGTCTGCAGCGCCAGGCCAGCGCTGCCGAACGCTATCAGCGCCTGAAGCAGGAAGAGCGCCGCCTCAAGGCGGAGTTGATGGCGCTGCGCCGGCGTGCGTTGCAGCGCGAGGTGAGCACGCGTGAGCGCGAGACCGCCGAGCAGGAAACCGCGCTTGAAGCGCGCATGGCCGATCAGCGCCGGGTCGAGGCGTCGATAGAAAAGCGGCGTAGCGGGCAGACCGACGCCAATGATGCCTTCAATGCCGCGCAGAAAGAATTTTACAGTGTGGGTAGCGAGATCGCGCGGCTGGAACAGGCCCTGCAGCACGCACGTGAGCGGCGCACGCAACTGGAGCAGGATCAGGCCCAGGTGGCACGCAGCCTGGCGGAGGCGCAGGCGCATCTCGATGCCGATCGTGAACGGGCCGCGCAGACCGAAAGCGAGTTGGCCGCACTGGAGCCGGAGCGTGCGCGTGCCGAGCAGGCGCAGCGCGCCTCGCAGGCGGCGCTGACAGAGGCCGAGCAGGCCATGCAGGCGGTGCAGGCGGAGTGGGAGGCAGGCTCCGGTCGCAGCGCGGAAAGCGCGCAGCAGGCGCAGGTCGCGCGCACGCGCATCGAGCATGCACAAGAACAGGTGAACCAGCTCGGCGCGCACGCACTGCGTTTGCAGGAGGAGCGCGCAGCACTTTCCTTCGGCACACTGGAACAGGATATCGCGGTGCTGCATCAGCAGCTCACGCAACATGAGCAGCAGGGGCAGGACTTGCAGCAAGAAGTGGAAACGCTGCAGGCGCGCATCAGCGAATTGCGCGCCCAGCATCAGCGCCTGGCCGATCAGCAACACGCGCAGCGTGAGCAGGCCGAAGCTCTGCGCAACCGTCTGGCTTCGCTGGAAGCCCTGCAGCAAGAGGCGCTGGGCCAGAACGAAGCGGCGGTGTCCGGCTGGTTGCGTGAGCGCGGACTGCTCGATGCGCCGCGTCTGGCGCAGGGCGTCGAGGTGGAAAGCGGTTGGGAGCGCGCGCTGGAATCCGTACTCGGGTTTCATCTCGGTGCGGTGTGTGTGACCGGGTGGACGGAGCTTGCCGCCACGCTCGACAGCCTGACGCAGGGCACGCTGGACGTACTCGATACCGCAGCGCAGCCGCCCGTGCCGTCCAGCCGCAGTGACCTCACGCCGCTCGCCGCCAGGGTGCGCTCTGACCTGCCGCTCGCGGCATTGCTGGCGGATGTGTACAGCGCCGATACGCTGGCGCAGGCGCTCGCCATCGCCCCCCGTCTCCAGGTGCATGAATCCGTCGTCACGCGCGATGGTGTGTGGATGGGCAATGGCTGGCTGCACGCGGTGCGCGGCGGCGAGGCCAGCGCGAACAGCGTGCTGCTGCGCGAACAGGAAATAAAAACCCTCACGCGCAATCTGCATCACATCAGTGAGCAGCATGTGCAGACGCAACAGCAACTGGAGCAGGCGCGCACCGAGCTGCAAGAGATTGAGGCGCGCCGCGATGCCGCACAGGGCGCGCTCAATCAGGCGCACCGGCGTTACGGCGAACTGAAGGCGGAGATGGGCGGCCAGCAGAGCCGGCTGGAGCAGTTGCGCGTGCAGGAACGGCGCCTGCAAACAGAGATGGAAGACGTCGAGGCGCGCACGGCTACGGCGCAGGGTGAGCTGCGCGAGGCACAGCAGCGCTTGCAACACGCCGAGCAACAGCTTGCATTGCATACACATCAACAGGAAGCACTCGTCACGCAGCGTGAGGCACAGCGCAATGCGCTGGAGCAGTCGCGCGCGCAGGCGCAGCATGATCAGGAGGCGCTGCACCAGTCAGCGCTGCGCAGCGAATCACTGCGCACGGCCTTGAGTGCGGCGCAACAAAGTTTGCAGCGCATGCAGCACCAGCTCGATCAACTCACCGCGCGCAACACCGAACTGAAAGCCGCGTTGCACGAAAATGCTGCGCCGCTTGCCGCCTATAAGACAGAGCTGGAGCAGTGGCTCGCGCGCCGCACCCAGTCAGAGACGGCGCTCGCCGCCGCGCGGCGCACGCTGGAGGAAATCGACCACGCGCTGCGTGAGCTTGAGCAGGAGCGTCACACCATCGATCAGCAGGTGCAGCAGGACCGCTCCGGTCTGGAGCAGTTGCGCCTGCAGGGGCAGGAGCTGCGCGTGCGCGCGCAGGCGCTGGAGGAACAGATCACCGCCGCAGGTTTTGAAGTCGCCACGCTGCTGGCGGAATTGACGGAAGATGCGCAGGACACCGAGTGGCAGGACAAGGTGAGCCAGATCGAGCAGAAGATTCAGCGTCTCGGCGCCATCAACCTCGCGGCGATTGACGAGTTCGCTGAGTTGTCCGAGCGCAAGACCTATCTCGATGCGCAACACGAAGACCTCACGCAGGCGCTGACCACGCTGGAAGATGCGATACGCAAGATCGACCGCGAGACGCGTACGCGCTTCAAGGACACCTTCGAGAAGGTCAACACCGGTCTGCAGACCATGTTCCCGCGCCTGTTCGGCGGCGGGCGTGCCTATCTGGAGCTGATCGGCGATGACCTGCTCGCGACCGGCGTCACGGTGATGGCGCGTCCGCCCGGCAAACGCAACAGCACCATTCATTTATTGTCCGGCGGTGAAAAGGCGCTTACCGCGCTTGCGCTGGTGATGGCGATCTTCGAACTGAATCCGGCGCCGTTCTGTATTCTCGACGAGGTCGATGCACCGCTGGATGAGGCCAACGTCGGCCGCTTCTGCCAGCTCATCAGCGAGATGTCGGAGCGCATCCAGTTCATCTACATCACGCACAACAAGGCGAGCATGGAGATGGCGCACCAGCTCACCGGCGTCACCATGCAGGAGCCGGGCGTCTCGCGCCTGGTCGCGGTGGATGTGGACGAAGCAGTGCGGATGGTTGCAAGCTGACAACCCGGCAATCGGGCATGGGCGGAGGTTGACATGGGTTCCTCGAAATGAGCCTGCGCGTAACACTGATCCTGCTGGGTGCGCTGCTGATCGGCGTGCTGTATCTGTGGGAAAGACACAGACGCCGTGGTGCACAGGGTGCGCAGGCGAAAAACGCTGCGCCTGTTACACCCGCCGAAAGTGTACCCACGACCACCCTGCCTCCGAAGAGCGTCCCCAGCCACATCATCACGCTGCATATCCTGGCGCCTGCGGGCCAGCCCTTCCGCGGCGTGGACATACTCGCTGCGGCACAAAACGCCGACCTCGTCTTCGGTGCGCGGCACATCTTTCATCGTATGACTGAACATGCCTCCGGCCCGCGCGTACTGTTCAGTCTTGCGAGCATGCTCGAACCGGGCAGCTTTGATCTCGATCACATCGAGACGTTTTCCACCACCGGGCTCGTCCTGTTCGCGCGTCTGCCAGGCCCGACAGACGCGCTCGCGATGTATGAGGACATGATCGATCAGGCGCGACGGCTGGCGCACGCACTCGGCGGCGAGGTGTGCGATGAGCGGCGCAGCGTGCTTACGTTGCAAACGGTGGAGCACACGCGCGAACAGATTCGTGATTTCAATCGCAGGTTGCTGCTGGCACAGAAGCAGCATGACTAGACCTTATCTCATAACCCCCCTCCCTTGCAGGGAGGGGGCGAGGGGGAGGGTAGAAGGCTTGATCTATCAGCCTTACACTCCCACCCTAACCCTCCCCCTTCTAGGGGGAGGGGATTTTGGGATAAGTGGTGCTGAGGTGTCCGCACCGTGACCGCCAAAGACGTCAGACACCGCGTAGAAGAACTGCGTAAGCAGATCAACCATCACAATTACCGCTATTACGTGCTCGATGCACCGGTAATCCCGGATGCGGAGTACGACCGCCTGCTGCGCGAGTTGCAGACGCTGGAACAACAGCACCCGGAACTGATAACGCCGGATTCACCCACCCAGCGCGTCGGCGCCGAACCGCTCAAGAAATTCGGCGCAGTGAAACATGAAGTCCCCATGCTCTCGCTCGCCAATGCCTTCAGCGAACAGGAGGTGCTGGACTTCGACCGCCGCGTGCGTGAGCGGCTGGAGACAGAAGAAGTCGAATACAGCGCCGAACCCAAGCTCGACGGGCTTGCGGTCAGCCTGTTGTATCGGGACGGCGTATTCGCGCAAGGCGCCACGCGCGGCGATGGCGTCACCGGCGAAGACGTGACGCAGAATCTGCGCACCATCGGCGCGATTCCGCTGCGCCTCTACGGCGCCGGTTATCCCGCGCTGCTTGAGGTGCGCGGCGAGGTGTATCTGTCCAAGGCGGCGTTCGATGAATTAAATGCCGCCGCGCGCGCGCGCGATGAAAAAATCTTCGCCAATCCGCGCAATGCGGCCGCAGGCAGTTTGCGCCAGCTCGATCCAAAAATCACTGCACGCCGCCCGCTCGCATTTTTCTGCTACGGCGTGGGCGCCGTGGAGCGCGGGAGACTGCCCGGCGAGCATGGCGCCCTGCTCGCGCAGTTGCGCGACTGGGGTCTGCCGGTGGCGCATGAGCAGAAGGTGGTGCGTGGCGTGCAAGGCTGTCTGAATTACTATCGTGACATGGCCGTGCGCCGCAGCCGTCTGGAATACGACATCGACGGCGTCGTATACAAGGTCAACCGTCTCGACCAGCAGGAGCTGCTCGGCTTTGTGTCGCGCGCGCCGCGCTGGGCGGTGGCGCACAAATTTCCCGCGCAGGAAGAAATCACCGAGGTGCTCGGCATCGATGTACAGGTGGGGCGCACCGGCGCACTCACGCCGGTGGCGCGCCTCAAGCCCATGTTCGTCGGTGGCGTCACCGTGAGCAACGCGACGCTACACAATCAGGATGAAATCGACCGCCTCGACATACGCGTCGGCGACAGCGTGATAGTGCGCCGCGCGGGCGATGTCATTCCAAAGATTGTGAGCGTGGTGCGTGAGCGTCGTCCGTACGGAGCCAAACCGTTTCATATGCCCAAGCACTGCCCGGTGTGTGGCGCAGACGTGGTGCCCGTCGAGTTGGAAGTGATGACGCGTTGCAGCAATGAATTGCGCTGCCCGGCACAGAGTAAAGGCCAGATTTTGCATTTTGTCTCGCGCCGCGCCATGGACATCGAAGGTTTGGGCGACAAACTGGTGGAGCAACTGGTGGAGTGCAAACTCGTTGAAACCCCCGCCGATCTCTACACGCTTACCGAGGAACAACTGTCCGGACTGGAGCGCATGGGAGAGAAGTCCGCAGCCAATGTGATTGCCGCACTCGAAAAAAGCAAGACTACGGCCCTCGCGCGTTTCCTTTACGCACTCGGCATCCGCGAAGTAGGCGAGGCCACCGCGCTCGCGCTGGCACAACACTTCGGCGATCTCGATGCACTCATGCAGGCGGACGAAGTAACGCTGCAACAGGTGCCCGATGTAGGGCCGGTGGTCGCAGCACACATCGCGGCCTTCTTCCACCAGCGCCACAATCGCGAGGTGATTAAACGTCTGCGCGCTGCGGGCATCACCTGGCCCGCAGTCAAGATCGCCCGGCGCCTGCCGCTGGCCGGCAAGACCTTTGTATTGACGGGAACACTCGACACCCTGATGCGCGATGAAGCCAAGGAAAAGCTACAGGCCTTGGGCGCCAAGGTGAGCGGCAGTGTCTCGTCCAAAACAAATTATCTGGTGGCGGGCGCCGACCCCGGCTCAAAGTTCGATCAGGCGCGCGAACTCGGCGTTGAAATTCTGGACGAGACAGCGATGCTGAAAATGCTGCGGACATAAAAAAACAGGGAGAGGGAACTTATTCCAATTCCATCGGACACCTCCTTGGGTATTGGTGACCTCTATCTGGTAGTCCGTGGAAACGGGGATGCTTCAGAGCCCTTTTAGCTGGGGATGCCCTATGGTATGTTGAGCATTGACCACAATCCATTAAAGGGCTCTGACTCCTTTAACGCAGCAGACCAATTCCGCCTCATCTGCTGTGTAATGGGGTAATTATTCGACGTGCCCTATATTCTTCAGT